>JAOPYP010000475.1 GCA_025964635.1 Actinomycetes bacterium
GCCGGGCTGCCCGCGGCGGCTGGGATGCTGGCGGCCGGCGGCGAATGCCCGGCCAGCGAGACCCCGGCGGCGATACCGCCGATGGCCAGCGCCCCGGCCGCCACCAGCCCGACCGTCCAGTGCAGCGGGTGCCGCCGTCCGGGGCCGTGGCCCGGGCCGCCGCCCCGCGGGCCCGGGTCCTGAGGGTCCTGGTACCGCGGGTCCTGATTCCGGGGATCCTGATACCGCGGGTCCGGGCCCGGATACCCCGGCCCCTGGTTGCCCCCGGATCCGTGCCTCATCGGCCAGAACTGCTCAGTCGGGCGGGACTCCGGCGCCGCGTCCCCGCCGGTGGGCTGATCCATGTTGTCCATGGGCCCGAGCCTGCCCGGCCCGGCTGGGACATCGGGCGGTGGAGTCTGGGATTTCCCTGGGAGCACGCTCCGAATTACCGGAACCTGCCCTGCCCGGGTCTGGCGCCCGCGCCCCTAACGGTCGTTCCGTCCCGGCACATCCGGCCGGGAACTCGTCACATCCGCTCCGGGACCGGGATGCCGAGCAGGTCCAGCCCGGTCAGCAGGACACGCAGGGTGAGCGCGGACAGCGCGAGCCGGCTGTCCCGGACGGACGGCTCCGCCTGGAGCACCGGGCACTGCTCGTAGAACGTGGTGAACGCGCTGGCCACGTCGAACAGGAAGCCCGCCAGCAGGTGCGGCTGGGCGGTCCCGGCGACCTGCTGCAGGACCGTCCCGAACCTGAGCAGGTGCAGGGCGAGGGCCCGTTCGGCGTCCGCGGTGATCTGGATCGGCGCCATGACGCCGTCCGGGTCCAGCCCGGCCCGCCGGAAGATGGAGCGGATCCGGGCCGTCGCGTACTGCAGGTACGGGCCGGTGTTCCCGGTCAGGGCCAGCATCCGGTCGTAGTCGAAGATGTAGCTGGAGTCCCTGGCCACGGACAGGTCGCCGTACTTGAGGGCGCCCACCCCGACCGCCTCGGCGATCTGCTCCCGCTGCTCCGGGTCCTCGTAGCGGTCCGCGATGACCCGCCCGGCCCGCTCGACCGCCTCCTCGATCAGCGTGGCCAGCTTGACCTGCTCGCCGGTCCTGGTCTTCAGCCGCTTCCCGTCGGCGCCCGTGACGAGGCCGATCACCGCGTGCTCCGCGGTGGCCCCGTCGGTGAGCCAGCCGGCCTCCCGGGCCAGCTCGAAGATCATCTGCAGGTGCTGTGACTGCTCGGAGCCGACCACGTAGATCAGCCGCTGGGCACGCAGTTCCGTCAGCCGGTACCGGATGGCGGCGGCGTCAGTCGTGTCATAGCCGTAACCCCCGTCGCTCTTGCGCAGCATCAGCGGCAGCGGGGCGCCGTCCCGGCCGGTAAAGCCCGCCGGGAACACGCACAGCGCGCCGTCACTGATCACGGCGAGCCCGGCGTCCTGGAGCTCGGCGCCCACGTCGGCCAGCATCGGGTTGTAGAAGCTTTCCGGGGCCATGTCGGCCTCGGTCAGGGTGACCCCGAGCCGCCGGTAGATCGCGGTGAGGTATTCCATGGACGCGGTGACCAGCACCTGCCACAGCCGCCGGGATTCCGGGTCGCCGCCCTGCAGCAGGGCGACCCGGCGGCGCGCCCGGTCGGAGAAGCCCGGCTGGCTGTCGAACTCCGCCCGGGCCGCCTGGTAGAAGGCGGTGAATTCACCGGCCACGAGCTGCTTGCGGGTGGCGTCCTCGCCGATGTCCAGGGCGTGCTCGATCAGCATGCCGAACGGGGTTCCCCAGTCGCCCAGATGGGCGGCCCGGATCACCGTGTGGCCGAGGTGCTCGAGGACCCGGACGATGGCGTCGCCCACCACGGTGGCCCGCAGGTGGCCGACGTGGAGTTCCTTGGCCACGTTCGGCCCGGAGTAGTCCACCACCACCTTCCTGGACTCAGCGGCGGGTTCGACCCCGAGCCGCGGGTCGCGCAGTTCGGTCGTGGCCTCGGCGGCGATCCAGCCCGGCAGGAGCCTGAGGTTGATGAAGCCCGGGCCGCTCACCTCGGGCGGCTCGGCCACCCCGGCCAGGTCGAGATGGCGGATGATGTCCGCGGCGATGTCCCGCGGCGGCCGCCCCAGCTGCTTGGCCAGCGGCAGGGCCGCGTTGGACTGGTAATCCGCGAACGAGGACGCCCGGATCACCGGGTCGGCTGCCTCGTACCCGGGGCCGAACGCCGCACCGAGCGCAGCCGACACCCGCTGCGCGAGGACATCCCGTGGATCCGCCATGCTCCAAGCCTAGCGACCACGCCGGGTAGGCCCGCGCCAGTAGATCCGTGATCACGCCCGGGGGACGCACATCCAATTCGTGATCATGACTCCGGGCGTCAGAGGACACCAGAGTCATGATCACGGCCAGGGCGCGGCATTCAGGGCTGATGGGGCTGATGGGGCTGATGGGGTCCCTGGGATGAGTGGTCCGGTGGTGGTCAGTTCCGGCGGAGGAAATGGCCGCCGCGGCCGTGACCGAGGCGCTCGCGGATCCTCTCGGTGATCTGGCCCTTGACCAGATCCGCGGCGAGCAGGCAGGCCGACGTGATGCCGCGGGGGCTGGACGCGCCGTGCGCGATGACGATGGTGCCTTCCAGGCCCAACAGGGCGGCGCCGCCGTAGCTCTCGGCGTCCAGCCGCCCGCGCAGCTCGCGCAGCCCGCGGCGCTGCAGCACCGCCCCGAGGCGGGCGGCCCGGGTCCCGCCCAGCACGTCCCGCAACTGCCCGGCGGCGAAGCTCATCGCCCCCTCCAGCGTCTTGAGCGCGACGTTGCCGGTAAAGCCGTCGGTCACGATCACGTCTGCCGCGCTGGTCAGCAGGTCGGTGCCCTCGACATTGCCGGTGAAGCGGATCGGCGGGGCATTGTGCGGCGGCGGGGCGGCGAGCAGTTCGTGCGCCCGCCGGGCCAGCTTGTTGCCCTTGCCGGGCTCCGCCCCGATGGTGAGCAGCCCCACCTTCGGATCGGGGATGTTGTGCGCGATCTGCGCGTAGGCCACTCCTAGCTGGGCGAACTGAAGCAGCATCTCCGGCTTGGGATCGGCGATGGCGCCCGCGTCGAGCAGGAACGTGGGCCGGGGCTGGGTGGGCAGCACCACCACCAGGGCCGGCCGGAGCAAACCGGGCACGGAGCGTAGCCGGAGCCGGGCCGTGGCCACCACGGCGCCGGTGGAGCCGGCCGACACCACCGCCGCGGCCTGACCCCGCCGGACCAGCTGGCAGGCCACGGCCACGCTGGAGCGCGGCCGCCGCCAGCTGGCCAGCGCACCCTCGTCCATGGCGATGGTGTCCTCCGCGGGCGCGACCCGCAGCAGGCCGGCCACGTCACCCTGCCCGGCTATCAGTCCGTGCAGCTCAGCAGGCCTTCCGGCCAGGATCACCGGGGTCCGCAGGGCCGCCGCGGCGGCTGCGGCGCCGGCCACCACCACGGCCGGGCCGTTGTCACCGCCCATGGCGTCGACCACGATGGCCTGCTCGGTAGGTCCGGCCGGCGTGGGTTCCTCGAGCACGGGCCCAAGCCTCTCACCCCGGGGGCACTGCTGCGGACCAGGATCATACGGCGGCCCCCGCCCGGGGAGGGCGACCGTCCCGCGGGCCCGCAGGGTTGATCATTCCCCCCACCGGGTAACCATCTGTCACGATCTGGGCCCGGCACCGCCAGTGCCCGGCATAGTGCCGAAACGTGACGAAGGGGTGATTCGGACCGTCCTGGCGGGGGCCGCAACGGTGCGGGGACCAGCGATGAGTCGTGGGGGCCTGGCGGCACGTCATGGCGGCCGGCCGGGCCGGACCAATGGGTGGTCAACGGGGAAGCAGGCGGCCGGAGCCGGATAAGCCGAGGCAACCTTCTGCGTCGCTTCAGCGTTTCCTCAGTGGGACCTCCTTAGATGGGGTCCGGCACGGGCGTTCGCACCGGGGGCCGACGTCATGCCGATGTCGCCGTCATGCCGATGTGGCCTCCGCGCCGCCAGGAGCAGTTGATGCCCAGAACAGCTGAGGAGAGCGCGGCGGGAAGATCGCCAGCCGCGGGCCACAGGGACTCGCATCCCGGCAATGCCGCCGGGATGTGACCGACCGGAGGGAGACCCGTGAGTGGCATCCGGCAGATAGAGCCCGTACCTGATGGGGGTCGACGTTTCCGTGCCTACAACGCGAAGCACCTGGACGCACTGACCGCGCGGGCTGGCCTCGGCGAAGCCGAGCGGCTGGCCGTCCGGGCCGTCGGGACCGTGCTGCCGTTCCGGGTCAACGCCTACGTGATCGAGGAGCTGATCGACTGGACCGCAGCCCCCGATGACCCGGTCTACCGCCTGGTCTTCCCGCAGGCGGACATGCTGCCGGCCGGGGACGTCGCCCGGATCGCGGGTCTGCTGGCCCGGAGCGCGCCAGAGCAGGAGATCACGGCCGCAGCACACGAGGTGCGGATGCGGCTGAACCCGCACCCGGCCGGGCAGCTGGCGCTGAACATCCCCGACTTCGACGACGAGCCGCTCCCTGGGGTGCAGCACAAGTACCCGGAGACCGTCCTGGTCTTCCCCAAGCCGGGCCAGACCTGTCATGCGTACTGCGCGTACTGCTTCCGGTGGGCGCAGTTCGTGGACGAGCCTGAGCTCAAGATGGCCACCGCCGACCTGAGCCGGGTCATGGACTACCTCCGCCAGCACCGCGAGGTGACCAGCGTGCTCATCACCGGCGGGGACCCGATGATCATGGGCGCGACCGTGCTGCGCCGGTATATCGAGCCGCTGCTGGAACCGGGGCTGGAGCACATCGAGTCGGTGCGGATCGGCAGCAAGTCGCTGGCCTACTGGCCGCAGCGGTTCGTGTCCGACCCGGACGCCGACGACACGCTGCGCCTGTTCGAGCAGGTGGTGGCCTCGGGGCGGTCGCTCGCGTTCATGGCGCATTTCTCCCATCCCCGGGAGCTGGAGTCCGCCCTGGTCGCGGAGGCCAGCAGCCGGATCCGGGCCACCGGGGCCGTGATCCGGACCCAGGCCCCGCTGATCAGGACGATCAACGACGACTCCGCGACCTGGGCCGCCATGTGGGGGACCCAGGTGCGGATGGGCATGGTGCCGTACTACATGTTCGTGGAGCGGGACACCGGCCCGCAGGACTACTTCGCGGTGCCGCTCGCGGCCGCGCACGGCATCTTCAGCGACGCCTACCGTCAGGTGGCTGGCCTGTGCCGCACCGTGCGCGGGCCCTCCATGTCGGCGACCCCGGGCAAGGTGTGCGTGGACGGGATCGCGGACGTGGCCGGCCAGCGGGTTTTCGTCCTGCACATGATCCAGGCCCGCGATCCTGACCTGGTCGGCAAGCCGTTCTTCGCCGGCTACGACCCGGACGCCACGTGGCTCACCGACCTGCGGCCCGCCTTCGCCACCCGCTTTCCGTTCGAGGCCGACGATGCCGAGGACCTCCCCGGCCTCTGGTCCCCGGAAGTCTTCGAGCCGGCCAGCTGAGCCGGCCCGGCTCAGCTGGCCCGGGGCCAGCCGATTTCCAGGACGGCTGGCCCCGGCGGGATCAGGCCGCCGGGGCGGCCTGCTCGGCGGGGACGTCCGGGGCAGCGGGCCGCGGCGTCCGGCGGCCCTCCCTGAGCATGAGGCAGCTGACCGCGCCCACCGCCAGCAGGATGATCGGCAGCAGCATGGTCGAGCGCATGGCGTTCACGTAGCCGAAGGTGAACACGTCATGGCCGATCCGCAGCAGTTCGGCCATCAGGCGGGCGGGCAGCCCCGGGGGCAGCTTGATCCCGGAGCCGTTCTGGCCGGCCCCAACCTGGATGCCGTTGCTGGCCGCATGCTTGATCCCGGCCACGAACGGGCCGCGCAGCTGGGGCGGCAGCGCGGCGGCGCGGGTCGCGGCCTGGCTGTTCATGGAGGAGACCAGGCGGTTCTGCAGCAGCGCGCCCACCGCCGCGGTGCCGATCACCAGGCCGACCTGCCGGACGGTGTTCAGCACGCCGGACGCCGCGCCGGCCATCCGGGGGTCGATGTTCCGCATGGCCACCGTGACCATCGGCGCGAACGTGCAGCCCATCCCGATGCCGGCCACGATCAGCGCGGGCATGAAGTCGTACCACACGGACGTGGTCGTCGCCTCCAGCGCGACCCAGCCCATCCCGCCCGCGAACAACGTGAGGCCCAGCATCAGGATGTACTTGCCGCCGATCTTGTCGGTGAGCCGCCCCGCGACCGGCGCGACGAACATCGACAGCAGCGAGGCCGGGGCCATGGTCAGGCCGGCCCGGAGCGCGGAGAAGCCCAGCACGGACTGCAGGTAGATGGTGAACGGCAGGAAGATCCCCATCATGCCGACCGCCAGCGTCCCCGACACCCAGTTGACCACCGCGTAGTTCCGGTCCCGGAACAGCGCGAACGGGACCAGCGGCTCCCGGTCCTGGGTCCGCCACTGGAGCACCAGGAACGCGATCAGCAGCAGGCCGCCGAGCCCCAGCACCAGCGGGATGCTGATGAACGAGGTGATCGTGCCCCAGTTGTACTTCTGCCCCTCGACCAGGCCGTAGCAGATGGCGAGCAACGCCGCGCTGGCCAGCAGCACGCCGGGAACGTCGATCCGGTGCCGCCGCCCCGGCCGCATGTCCGGGATGATGACGAACGTCAGCACCAGCGCGATCACGCCGAACGGCAGGTTGACGAAGAAGATCCAGCGCCAGTCGAACGCGGTCACCAGCAGCCCGCCCAGCGTCGGCCCGGCGATGGTGGCCACGCCGGCCACCGCGCCCCAGACGCCGAACGCGGCGCCGCGGCGCTCGGGGGGGAACGTGTTGGTGATGATGGTCAGCGTCTGCGGCATGAGCATGGCCGCGCCCAGCCCCTGGACCGCGCGGAACCCGATCAGCCAGCCCGGGCCGGGGGCCAGCCCGCACGCGGCCGACGCCACCGTGAACACGCTGATGCCCAGGGCGAACATGATCCGCGGCCCGATCAGGTCACCCAGCCGCCCGGAGGTGATCACCAGGACCGCGAGCACCAGGGCGTAGGCGTTGATCACCCACAGCACGTCGTCGAGCGAGGCGTGCAGCCTGGTGATAATGTCCGGGATCGCGATGTTCACGATGGTCAGGTCGAGCAGCGTCATGAAGAACCCGAGCGAGACGACCAGCAGCACCGCCCACGGGTTCGCGTGGAACTTCCTCACCGCATGCTCCCTGTTCCCTGTGCCTGATGTGCAGGGCTTATTCCGGTGGGCGTGTTTCCCCTGATTCGAGGCGGATCCGGCCCGGGAACAGCCCGTCTCCCCGTTCCCCAGATCGTAGACCGGGCCACCGACAAGCGGGATGGCACCGAGCGGCCGGCCAATCCGAACCCCGTTCGGTTGGCGGCCGGGACCGCGAAGTATGCTCCCGGCCATGAAACTCAACGGAACCGCAGCGATCATCTCCGGCGGGGCCAGCGGGCTGGGTGCGGCGGTGGCCCGCAGGCTCGCCGCGGCGGGAGTCACGGCGGTCGTGGCCGACCTCAACGAGGAGCAGGGCAAGGCCGTCGCCGCCGAGACCGGTGGCCTGTTCGTGAAGACGGACGTTGCCGACGAGAACTCGGTCACCGCGGCCGTGGAAGCCGCCGTGGCCACCGGGGCGCCGTTGCGGACGGTGGTGAGCTGCGCCGGGATCGGCTGGGCCGCGCGGACCGTGGGCCGCGACGGCACCCCGCACGATCTCGCGGCTTACCGCAAGGTCATCGACGTCAACCTGATCGGCACGTTCAACCTGATGCGCATCGGCGCGGCGGCCATCGCCAATACCGAGCCGGCCGACGCGGACGGCCAGCGCGGCGCGGTCGTCAACACGGCCTCGGTAGCCGGCCTCGAAGGGCAGACCGGCCAGGTCGCCTACTCGGCCTCCAAGGGCGGCATCATCGGGATGACCGTGCCGGCCGCCCGCGACCTGTCCGTCATCGGCGTCCGGGTGAACACCGTCTGCCCGGGCATCATCGACACCCCGATCTACGGGTTCGCGCCGGACGCCGAGCAGTTCAAGGCCAAGCTGGCCGCGCCGGTGGTGTTCCCGAAGCGGATGGGCACCGCTGACGAGTTCGCCCACCTGGTCCAGGCGCTCATCGAGAACGACTACATGAACGCCGAGGTCATCCGGTTCGACGGCGGGATCCGCTTCCAGCCCAAGTAGCCAGCCCGGCTGTCCCCGGCGGTGCGGGTGGCTGGGGCCGCCCGGTGGTGCCGGCTACTGGTGGGCGTGGGCTAGTTGGTGGCGTCGTGGGCTACCGGGGGCGCGGGCTACCAGCCGTGGAACTGGCCTTGCGCGGCCCAGAAGCTGGCTAGCGCGGCCATGCAGGCCAGGCCCGCCACCGCCACCAGGAGGCGGCGGGCTGGCCGGCCAGCGGACCAGCGCAGGCCGGCGGTCGTGAGCCGCCGCACCAGCCCGGCCACGATGTACAGCGAGCCAGCCAGGGACAGCGCCAGCAGCGCGAAGCCGATCGCGTCGACGGTGGCCATCGCGTAGCGGTGCCCGCTGAGCGCGGCGGACGTGAGGTGCGCCTCGCGGCTGCCCGAGCGCCAGAGTGCCCGGTTGATCTCCGGGAACTTCAGCAGGAGGTACCCGAGGCTGGCCGCCAGCAGCGGGATGACGCACAGGACCCAGCCCGTCACCAGGATCCGGGCGCGGCGGCGGAGGCCGGTGACGCGCGGGTCCCGCCGGCCCCTGGACAGGGTGCTGCGGAGGATGGGGACGACGCGGGCGAACAGGTCGGGCACGCCGGCCATGTCGCTGAGGATGAAGTAGCCGTCGAAGCGGACGAACGGCAGCAGCTGCTCCAGCATCTCCAGGTGCGTGATGGCGATGACGAGCAGCAGTACCTCGGCTGAGGTGGCCGCGTAGAGACCGGCCAGGGCCAGCATGAAGATCAGGTTGAAGTACAGCCCACCGAGATCGGTGCGCAGCCGGCCGGCGCGGCTGAGCCGGTAGGAGTCGGTGACGTTGGTGAAGAACGAGGGCCAGATCAGGTAGATACCCACGCCGATCAGTCCGGACCGCGCGCCGCCGTAGCGGCAGCCGGTCGCGTGGCCGCACTCGTGGAACGCCGCGGAGATCACGGACAGGCCGAGCACGATGAGCAGGTCCACCGGGTCGCGGAGGAGCTGCTGAATCCCGCCGCCGAGCCCGTGGACCGCGAACAGCCAGTAGTCCACGGCCAGGACGCAGCCGACCACGGCTACGACCAGGGGCAGCCGGAACAGCGGCCGGAGGAATGCCCCGGCGGCATTCGCCGCCCGCTCGGGCAGCAGGGTGCCCCGCGCTCTGAGGGCCAGCAGCGGGTTGGCCTTCGGCGGGTCGGTCCGGGTGCGCGTGCTGGTGACGAGGCCGAGCGGGAGCAGCTTGGCCGCGAGGAGGTAGCGGACCTGGTCGGCGCTGAGCGACCGGCCGAGATCGTCGCTGACGAGCTTTGCGATCGCGGCCGGGTCGCGGGTGCCGTCGATCCGGCAGGTCACCCGGTACAGCAGCGGCGACATCTGGATGACCTGGCCGTCGGGCCGCCGCACGAGCGACGGCGGCTGGCGGTAGCCGGAGTCCTGGTATTCGCCGAGCAGTTCGACCCCGTCGGCCAGCCGGGGCGGCTCAGCAGGATCGGGCGCGCCTGCCGGGAGCGGGACGGCGGGCGTGCGCCCGGTGCCCGGGTGCGCTGGGGCCACGGTCATGGGTCTGCTCCTCCCTCGCGTGCTCACCGCGTGAAGGTCTCAGGGCGACTCGGAGAGGAGTGCCCGGCGAGGCCGGTACGCAAGAGGAAAGGGCCGCCCGGGCCCTTGTTCGGGCGGCCCTTTCCTCGGCTGCGCAGCCCCCTCCGCAATGCACAGCCGCTCTGCACGCGGTGCGGGCCGGATGACTGCTACTAGAGGACGATCTGGTTGCCGCTGAGATTGCCGTTCAGGACGGAGATGTTGAGGAAACCCGCCTGGTTGGTGTTGCCGTTGCCCTGTGCCACCTGCGTGAAGCTGGAGCCGCTGTGGCACGGGTGGCACACCCAGAGGGTTTCCCGGCTCGGGAGCAGTTCGGCGTGCTCGAGCTCCAGGTCCTCCATGGTCACCGCAGGTACATTGGACATGGTGCCTCCTTTGGCAGTGACCTGCCTCAACCAGGCAGATCGGCTTGGCCCGCGTTCACGGGCGGGGCCTCTGGGGCCACCCGGCACCCCCGTGGTGCCGGGCCCGAAGCTGGTGTACGCTCCATGGCGTACAACCTGTTCGGCTACCACCGTACAGTAATGACTACCCATGGGTAACGCAAGGGCTGCGCAACGCGACCAAAGCCCATCGGACGGAGCGGCAGGGCTGGCATGACGGCGCATGTGACGGGGGACGAGCGGGAGCCCGCGGGAGGGCGGCCGCGTCCGTCCGCCGCGGGGCTGGAGCAGGAACTGAACCCCCTTCAGCACCTGATCCTGCAGCGGTTGCGCGAGCGGGGCTGGTCCTACGGCGACGTGGCCCGGCGCGGTGGATTGCCCCGTTCCACCGTCTACACCCTGGCGATTACCAGGAACCTGGCCCGGCCGCCCCGGCCGGCCACGCTCGATGGGCTCGCTAAGGGCCTCGACATGCCGGTCTCCGCCGTCCGGGCTGCCGCCGCGGAGTCGACGGGACTCCACTACTACGACGAGAGCCCCGCCGGGCCGCAGCACGCGGGTGACCGCGAACGGGAACTCCTCATCGCGAGCATCGACGAGCTGACCCCGGACGACCGGCGCCACGTGGCCGCGCTCGTCGAATCGTTGCGGAAGAAGGCGTCGCCGGAGGCGACGGGCCGCTAGCACGGGGGGTCAGGACCGGGTGGGGTGCCCCGCCCGGCCACGTTCGAGGGCACCTCTAATCCAACGACCCGATGGCGGGCACCCCGAGCTGCTTGGCCAGCTCGCCGTACGTCCCCTCCCGTAGCACCAGGCGGGCCACCCGCAGGATCGCCCTCGGGTCCTCGCCGGGCGGGCGCAGCACGAACACGGTGTCGTCGCTCTTGTCACAGGTCACGACCAGCCGGTCGTGGTCGGCGAGGACGATGCAGGCCCGCCCCGCGACGGGTGGCGGGGGACCCAGTTCCCGGCCTGCGCCGGCCTGGCTGGCCTCTCCCGCCTCCAGAGCCACGACCGTTCCGGCCTCCAGAGCCACGGCCGTTCCGGCCTCCAGAGCCACGACCGCGGCCAGCCGCCGCCGGCGTTGGGCCATCAGCACGGCCTCGGTGAGCAAGGCCAGCAGGATCAGCAGGCCCACGGCCAGCAGCATGGCCTTGAGCCACTGCGGCATGCCGGTGGTAGCCAGGGCTGCGTTGGTTCCCGGCTGAGCATGAGGCCGGACACTAGCCGGTGGTGACGACGACGATGATGACGGTGACCGCGGTGCCGGGTGCTGCCGCGGGGCCACGCCTGGTGCGGGCGGGGCCGTTGCAGCCTGGTGCGGGACCTTGAGCACGGTGCCCGGCTGGAGAGTGTTCGGGTCGGGGCCGATGGCATGCCGGTTGGCCGCGTACAGGTCAGGCCAGCCACCGTGCACGCTGAGCGCGGCAGCGATGCCTGACAGGGTGTCACCAGCGGCCACGGTGTAACGCACGGGCGCCGGCCCGGGAATCACGAGCTCGGTACCCGGCCGGATGACGTTCGGGTTCCAGCCGATGGCCTTCAGGTTGGACGTGTACAGCGGCGGCCAGCCGCCGCGGATGTGGAACCGGGCGGCGATGCCGGACAACGTGTCGCCGTACTGGACCACGTACGTCAGGGCCGGGGTGGTCGCCGTGTGGGATGGGGCCGACTTCTTGGATGGTGTCGCCGCCGGGGACGGGGTTGCCCCGCGGGACGGTGCGGCGACGGTCAGGGTGCGGGTGAGGATGACCTCAGTACTACTCGCGGTGCGGGTGTTCGCCTGGCCTGAGTGAACGGATCCCTTCATGCCGACCGCCATCAGGGTGATCGACAGGATGCTCCAGGCGAGCACGACGCACGCGGACTTCGTCCACGTACGCATAGTGCTATCACTTTCCTTCCGAGGGGATCAGCGCCGGGCACTGGAGGCCGGACGCCGAAGGGGTTACCAGTCGGGAAGGAAAGGACTCAGGCGGGTGGGACCTCCGGCAGGTAGGCGCGCCAGATCGGCTTCACGGCGGCGCTGCGCGCCAGCCGGAGCAAGAGGAGGGTGAGGAGCGCGATCAGCGCGGCTGCAACGCCACCGTAGATGTCGCGCGCACTGCTCCCGATACTGCCGCTGCCCGCACCACTGCCACCGTTAGCGCCGCCGCCTGAGCCGGCCGGCAGCCGGGGAGGCGTCGGGGCCAGCGGCGCTGGCGCACCATGGCCGGCGGCTCCCGCGATCGGGGCGCCAAGCGCGTGCAGGCCGGCGGCCAGCGCCGCCATGGCGGCTGAGGCCGCGCCGGCTGCGGGAAGTGAGGATGTCGTCCCGGGGACCCGGGGGCCGGACGGGCTGGGCGGCCCGGCGGCCGGGGGCACGGGTCCGGAGGGGCCAGTGGGCGCGAGGGGCAGCCCGCCGGCGGTGGAGACAACAGGGGGCACAACGGAGAGGACGGTGCCCGTAACGCCAACGAGGGTGCCGGTAAGGCTCGGGAGGACGGTCCCGGTGACGCCAGTGAGGGTGCCAGTCACGGCGGGGAGGACGGGGCCCGTGAGGCCGGCCACGGTCGGGAGGACGGTGCCCGTGACGCCGCTGAGGGTGCCGGTAAGGCTCGGGAGGACGGTCCCGGTGACGCCGCTGACGGTGCCGCTGACGGCCGGCAGCACGGTCCCGGTGACCGCGGGAATCACGGACTGGGTGACGGTCGGAACGACGCTCCCGGTCACGCCTGTCACGGTCCCGGTGATGGCCGGGAGCACCGTCCCCGTGGCACCAGTGACGGTGCCGG
>JAOPYP010000476.1 GCA_025964635.1 Actinomycetes bacterium
TCTACAGCCGCAGCGGCCTGACCTACCAGGCCGGCCTTCTGGAAAAGGCCGGCCTCATCACCCGCGGCCCCAGCCCCGACGACGACCGCGCCACCCTGGTCACCATCACCGGCACCGGCCTGGCCCTGTTCGGCCGCGTCCTGCCCGGCCACGTCCAGGTCGTCCGCAGCCTGCTGTTCGACCCGCTCACCGGCAGCGACGTGGGCCATCTCGACGACATCATGGCCCGCGTCCGCGACCACATGCGCACCCAGCCACCCCGCTCCGCCGCCCCCCGCAAACGCCGCCCCAAACCCACGACCCCGGCCACGACGCAGGTGCTGGGAGGCTCTGGCCGGTCCCGCGCGGGTGACGGGCGGCCCGCGTAGCCGGGTGGCTGGATGGTTGTTCAGCAGCGATTGCCCAGGATCACGACGGGCAGCCGGTGATCGCTCAGGCGGGGGCGGCAGACTCCTCCAGGAGAGCGCGCATGCGGAGGATGTCGATCTTGCCGTTGGGGCCGCGGGTGACCTCGGGGACGGCGACTACCTGGCGTGGCACCTTGTAGCCCGCCAGGCTGCCGCGCACGTGCGCGCGGAGCGCCTCGTCATCGAGGTCCCGGCCGCCGGCCAGTTGCACCGCGGCGGCGACCGTCTCCCCGAACCGCTCGTCCGGCAGCCCGAGCACTGCGGCGTCGGCCACGGACGGGTGCCGCTTGAGGACCTCCTCGACCTCCTCCGGGTAGACCTTCTCCCCGCCGGTGTTGATGCACGAGGAGCCCCGGCCGAGCACGATGACCTGCCCGTCGGCCTGCACCGTCGCGAAGTCGCCGGTGATCACGTACCGGCGGCCGCGGACGGTCCGGAAGGTCGCCGCCGACTTGGCCGCGTCCTTGTAGTAGCCGACCGGCAGCCGCCCCGCGTAGGCGACCCGGCCGATCTGCCCCGAGCCGGGCACGACCGGGGTGTCGTCGTCGGCCAGCACGGTCAGGCCGCCGCCAGTGAACGACCGGGCGGGCGGGCCGGCCGCACCGGCCCGGGAGACTGACCGGGCCGCCGCGATGGCCTCGGACGAGCCGTAGACGTCGGCGATGAGCAGACCGGGCACGTGCCGGAGCAGTCCCCGCTTCACCTCATCGGAGAAGAGCACCCCTCCCGAGGTGAGCACCGACCAGGAGCTGAGGTCCCACCGATCCGGATGGGCGTCCAGTTCGGCCAGGACCGGGCGGGCGAACGCGTCGCCCACCCAGCTGACCGAGTTCACCCGGTGCCGTCCGATCGTGTCCAGCAGTTCCCCGGCACGGAACGCCGGCTCGGCCAGCAGGACCGCGGCCCCGCCGCGGGCCAGCACGGGCAGGCAGGTCAGGCAGCCCGCGCCGTGCATGAGCGGCGCGGCCGGGAGGTGGCGGCGGCCGGGGTCCGCGATCCGGGACCGGGCGAACGCCAGGTCCGGCTCATCGGGATACCGGCCGCCCGCCGCGTTGCCCAGCGACACCATGAGATCGTCCTGCCGCCAGATCACGCCCTTGGGCAGCCCGGTGGTGCCGCCCGTGTACAGCAGGATGATGTCGTGGCCGTCCCGCTCCCAGCGCGGCTCCGGCCGGGGAGTGGCGGGCGCGGCGGCCGACTCGTACGGCACGGCCCACGGCGGGCACGGCCCGGTCCCGTCGTCCACCCACAGCCAGGCGAGCACGCCCGGGACCGACGCGCGGGTGCGCTCGATCGTGGCCGTGAACGACCCGGCGAACACCACCGCCCGGGCGTCGCAGTCCTGCCACAGGTAGCTGAGCTCCTCAGGGCCGTAGCGGTAGTTGGTGTTCACCGGGACCATGGACCCCTTGAGCGCGGCCGCGAACGACTCCAGGTACTCAGGGCAGTTGCGCAGGTACTGCACGACCTTGTCCTGGCGGCCCAGCCCCCGGGCGGCCAGGTAGGCCGCGACCTGCCCGGCCCGCCGGTCCAGTTCCCGCCAGGACAGGACGCGGTCACCCTGGATGAGCGCGGGCGACGCGGGCACCGCGGCGGCCACCACCTCGAACACGTCGGCGATGTTCCACCCCGGCATCTGGCCTCCTCGCGTCAGTCGCCTCCGGGCTGATGCTAGCCGCCGCGGCGCTCGTAATCAACGCTTGCGTTGACTAGACTGGCTGCGGGGGCGGCGCGACACGAGCGGCGCCACGGGACGGCGACTGCGGCGCCCCGGCGTGAGACCATGGCCGTCAGCCCTACTGGGCTAGGATCCGTGTCTCCGGCCGCGCCGGGGGCGCTGCGCAGCACAAGAATGGGACGTGCGCATGCAGAGCGGTATCAGCCGCCGACGAGCTGCCGCCCTCGCCGAGGGGGGCGCGGCCTACGCCGAGCGCCGGGCCGAGATCATCGCGTCGGCCGCCCGGATCTTCCGCGAGAAGGGGTTCCGGGGCGCCAGCCTCGCCGACGTGGCGGAGAGCCTGGGCACCGACCGGGCGTCGCTCTACTACTACATCGGCAGCAAGGAAGAACTGTTCCACGAGATCGTCCGCGACGCCGCCGAGGCCAACGCCCAGCAGGCCGAGGCGATCCGGGACGGCGCAGGATCCGCGGTGGACAAGCTGGGGCTCCTGATCACCGCGCTGATGTCGTCGTACTCGATCCACTACCCCTACCTGTTCGTGTACATCCAGGAGGACCTCAGCAAGGTCGCCGACCGCCGGTCCGCCTGGGCGCGGCAGATGACGGTGATCAACAAGCGGTACGACGACGCGGTCATCGGGATCGTCGAGTCCGGTTTCGGGGATGGCTCGATCCGCCCGGTGGGACCAGCCCGGGTGATCGCCTACGGCATCATCGGCATGGTCAACTGGACGCACCGCTGGTACCGCGAGGGAGCCAGCGGAATGCCGTCCGCGGCCGAGATCGGCCGGACGTTCACCGAGATGGTGCTGAACGGCCTCAGCTCGGGCACCCTGACTCCCCCGGCCGGCCAGCAACCGGCCGATCAGTAGCCGGCCGGTCAGGCGCCGGCGGCACCAGGCCTTCCTGACCGCCCTTGATCTGCAGGGCCAGGTACTTGGAGTAGGGCCGGCACTGCTGCAGGCTGCCCCCCATGATCCAGAGCCCGGGCTGGCCGGTGCGCCGCCACAGGGCGCGCACCTCGCCCTCCTGGTCCAGCCCCCACACCGGCCCGACCCGGGCCGCCACCTCATCGCCGAACAGGGCCCGCACCGACGCGGACATGTTCTGGTAGCCGGTGGCCACGACGATCATGTCGGTGTCCATCGTGGTCCCGTCGGTGAAACGCACCGTCCGGCGGTCCAGCCCGGCGATCTCCGCGCCGTGCTTGACCCTGATCTTCCCGGCCACGATCAGGTCCGAGCAGCCCACGTTGATGTAGTAGCCGCCTCCCGTGCGGTGGTACTTCATCAGGAACCCGCTGCCGTCCTCGCCGAAGTCGAGCTGGAACCCGGCGGCCCGCAGGCCGCGCAGCAGCGCGTCGTCCATCTGCGCGATCCGGTCGGTCATGTCCTTGTGCAGGTCGGCCAGCAGCGGCAGCGGGAAGGAGTTGTTGACCAGGTCGCAGTCCTCGGTGGGCGCGCCGTCCTCGCGGTAGATCGAGTACGCCCGGGCCGCGCCGGGTTCCAGGCTGACCACGCAGGTCGACGACCGCTGGAGCATGGTGACCTGGGCGCCCGCCTCATAGAGATCCTGGGCCACGTCATGGGCGCTGCTGCCCGAGCCGACCACCAGGGCCCGCACGCCGGCGGCCGGGACCCCGCCGGTGTACTCGGTGGCGTGCAGCAGCCGCCCGGTGAAGTGCGCCGCCCCGGGGATCTCCGGCCGGTGCGGCACCCCGAACACGCCGGTGGCCAGCACCACGTGCCGGGGATGCAGCACGGTGACGATGCCGTCGGCCCGCCGCAGCGTGACCGCCCACCGGCCGGCCGGCCCGTCATAGCGGGCGCCGGTGATCTCCGTGGAGGTCCGCACGTCCAGCGACATGATCGAGGCGTACGCCTCCAGCCAGTCGGCCAGCTCGTCCTTGCCGAGGTAGGCGGGCCAGGAGGCCGGGAACTTCAGGTACGGCAGGTGGTTCGCCCAGACCTGGTTGTGCAGCACCAGCGACGAGTAGCGGTGCCGCCAGTTGTCCCCGACCCGGGCCTCGCGCTCGATGACCACCGCGCTCACGTCCAGCTGGCGCAGCCGCGC
>JAOPYP010000289.1 GCA_025964635.1 Actinomycetes bacterium
GGCAGGCTCAGCCGCCTCCGGCCAGTTGCGCGGCCAGCGCCGCGAAGCCGCGTGCGCCGCGGCGCAGCGAGTCGAGCGTCACGTACTCGTCGATCTGGTGGGCCGCGCGCTCATCTCCCACACCGAACCCGATGGTCGGGATGCCCGCCACACCGGCCAGGTACGAACCGTTCGTGCTGAGCGAGTAGTACGCGGGCGAGGGTTCCAGGCCCGCCGCGGTCAGTGCCGTCTGCGCGGCGGTGACGACCGGGGAGTCTTCGTCGGTCCACCAGGCCGCCTCCAACACGGGTGCCGCGAAGTGCTCGCCGGTCCAGGTGGTGCACTCAGCGTTCGCCACGCCCACCTCGACCTCGGGCTGCTCGGGCCAGTCCGAGAGGCCAGCGGCGGCGCTCTCACGGAGGATGGCCAGCAACGAGTCGGCGTCCTCGCCAGGGAGGGCGCGGCAGTCGAACCGGGCCAGTGCTTCACCGGGGACCGTCGCCGCCGACGGGTAGGGGACCGAGGCGATGTCGATGCACGTGATGTCCCGCTGGCCCAGCCCAGGATGAGCCGGCCGCTTCTGCTCCCGCACCGACACGATCATCGCTGCGAGGGCCTCAGCCGCATTCAGCCCTTCGCCTGCGTGGCCCGCATCGGACGCCCGCCCGGTGATCCTGGCCCAGAGCCTGGCCCGGCCCCGCTGGCCGATGCACAGCCGGGTGTCACTCGGCTCGGTCGTGATCGCCATGTCCGGAGCGAACCGCTCCACGGCCGGCGCCAGGGCGGCTCCCTCGACTGCCTCCTCGCAGACGCTGGCCACAAGCGCGACGGTGCCCCGCAGCGCCGAGGCGCGGTGCTGCGCGGCCAGCCCGTACGCGGCGGCCGCGATCGACGCCTTCTGGTCGCAGACGCCGAGCCCGAACAGGGAGCCGTCGATGATCTCCCCGCCGAACGGGTCCACGGTCCAGCGCCTGGGCGAATGCAGCGGGATCGAGTCGATATGGCCGTCGATCAGCAGCCGGGGGGATTGGCCGGACCCGAGGTATCCGACCGCGTTGCCTACCCGGTCAATCTCGACGTTGTCAAAGCCGAGGGCCCGGAATCGGGCAGCGGCCAGTTCCACCGCGTCCCGTTCGGCACCGGAGACACTCGGCGTCCGGGCCAGGTCCCTGGCGAACGAAACCACGCCTGATTGATCGACGTCAGCCACCATGGGTCCACGCTACGCCGGGGGTCCGGCGCACTGAATTGGGGTAACCACCAGCGCGCGGCGCGCGTTGACCCGCGCCGCCGGCAGGATCTGCCGGCCGGGCAGCCTGGTGATTTCCGGTCGTGATCTTCACGCCAGGATCGTCCCGGCGGAGGTCGCCTACCGCGCGTGGAGGAAGTCGAGCACCCGCCGGACCAGGAGTGCGGTGGCGTCCGGGTCGTATGACGGGAGGGAGCTGTCGGCGAAGTAGTGCTGGTCGCCGGGGTAGAGGAACAGTTCCGCGTCCTTGGCCTGCTCAACCAGTTCCCGGGCGGCGTCAATGTCACCCTCGCCGACGAAGATCGGGTCATTGTCCATCCCGTGGACCTGCACCGGCACGCCGTCGGGCCAGGCGGAGCCGAACTCCGAGACCGGGACGCAGGAATAGAACAGCAGCGCCCCTTGCGCGCCCGGCCGGGTCTGCGCCAGCATCTGGGCCGGGACGACGCCCAGCGAGAAGCCGGCGTACACCAGGTCGGCAGGCAGCCCTTCGACGGCCCGGACCCCGCGCCCGATCACCTCGCCGGGGAAGCCGATCTCCTCGGCATGGCGCATCCCCTCGTCAATGGTGCTGAAGGTGCGGCCCTCGAACAGGTCAGGCGTATGCACGGTGTGCCCGGCGCGGCGCAGCTCGTCGGCGAAGGCGACGACGCCGGGGGTCAGTCCCTGCGCGTGGTGGAAGAGCACTACCTCGGCCATCTCTGCACTCCTTTTCCGTGGTGTAGGCGGGGCGCCCCGGTTCTTCCAGCGGCGGGATATCAGCGCTTGGCCTTGCGCGAGGCACGCCCGGATACCGCGGTCACGGCCGAGTCGGCCTGGCGGAGAAGCCGTGCCGGACGGGCTGATGCGTCACGGCGTTCAGCTGCCAGGGCCAGGCGATGTACAACGAGCCGGGTAATCGGCAGCGCGATGGCCAGCAGCAGCCAGGTTCGCAGCCTGCGGGAGAAAAATGCGAACATGCTCAGCGTCCTTTCATCCAGCCGGGCGGCCCGCCAGGCCGCCCAGCATCTCATCCGCAGGACTCGTGTGCCCGGCCAGTTGGGCAGCCCGGCGGACCGCACAGGCGGCTAGTCCCGCATGGTGGCAGCGCTACCCGTAGCGCGGCGCTCTACTCCAGAGCCGCCGGGGCCCGGCCGCCGCGGCCACCGCGGCCGAAACCCGGCTGCTCGGCATCCAGCCACGCAATGCCCCCGCCCCGGCGGCCAAACCGCGGCCATGAGCAGCCCGGCCTGCAATACCTGGTCCTGGCCGCCACGGGGCCCTGGGCAGCGGCAGGGATTAGTTCCCAGAATTCTGGGAGGGTGATCCGGCGCACCTTCCGTGAGGCTTGCCGCAAGGAAGGGAGCCAACATGTTCGCACGAATGTCGACATGGTCGGGATCAGCCGAGGCATTGCAGAAGTGGGCCGGCAACGCAGCCGATGAGGTTATGGGCTTTGTGCAGAGCCTGCCCGGGAACGCTGGCGCGCTGTTCCTGGTGGACCGTGACAGTGGCACGGCCCTGACGCTGACCCTGTGGGACAGCGCGGACGCCGCCCATGCCACTGATCAATTCGCCGAGCAGAGCCGCGCGGCGACGGTCGCCGCGACCGGCACGGAACTGGTCGCGCGCGGCAGTTATGAGGTCGTGGCCAGCAGTTAGACTCGGCAGCGGGGGAGGGGAGCCATGCTCACCGGACCAGCACTCGATAATCTCGCGGCCGCAGTCGCCCGGGCCTGCCGGTCGGGACTTGACCCCGACGCGCTGCGGGCCGAGGTCTTGCCGCGACTTCGGAAAGCTGTCCCGGTCGATGCGCTGTGGTGGGCGGCCGCGGATCCCGCCACGCTCCTCTTTACCCGCTCCTACCGTGAGGAGCTGCCGGAGGAATCCGGCCCATATTTTGTCGAGAACGAGTTCCTGCGCCACGACGTCAACAAGTGGACCGATCTGGCGCACGATCCGGCGGGCGTACGGACGCTTATGCAGGCCACTGACGGCCGCCCGGCGAGAAGCGATCGCTACCGGGACATTTTCGCGCCGCTCGGCCTGCAAGACGAGCTCCGAGCGGTGTTGCGGGTCCGGGGTACCTGCTGGGGTTACATCTGCCTGCACCGCGAGGCAGCGTCGGCGAGGTTCTCCGCTGCGGAGGCACGGTTTGTGCAGCAGCTCGCCCCGCACATTGCCGAGGGCATCCGGATGGGCTTGCTGCGGCAGGCCTGCGTTCTGGAATCCCCAGCCGACGGCCCCGGGCTGGTCCTCCTCGCCGCCGGCGGTGCGGTCGCCGGGATGAATCAGGCTGCCGAGCGGTGGCTTGAGGAACTCGGCGGCCAGCCGGACGGGTCGGACCTTCCCATCGAGATCTCCGCGCTGGCCACGAGGCTCCGGCACCTGAAAGACCTCGAGCCCGCGATGCCGCGGCTGCGGGTCCGCACGAGAAGTGGCCGGTGGGCCGTGCTGCACGCCTCATGGCTGACTACTCACGCTGAGGAGACGATCGCCGTCATCGTCGAGGAGGCTGCGCCCGCCGAGGTCGCTCCGCTGATCATGACCGCCTACGGGCTGACCGGCCGCGAGCAGACGATCGCGGCGCTGGTCTGCCAGGGCCTGCCGACCCGGCAGATCGCCGGCCAGCTGCACCTGACCACCGACACCGTGCAGGATCATCTCAAGTCCGTGTTCGACAGGACCGGTGTGCACAGCCGCGGCGAGCTCGTCGCCACGATCCTGCAACGCGACTACCTGCCCCACGCGATCGCCGGTGACCCGCTCAACCGCTCAGGCGCCTTCACCGCCGGCCGACCGCCCTCACATCCAGTCCCCGGTGCGTAGCCTTCTCCAGCGCAGGCTGGGTCGCCGGGGGTCTACGCCAGCCTGACGGCATCGCCGCAGCGGATCGGGCCGCCGGTGATCACGTCGGCATAGACTCCGACGTTCACCTGATGGTGCTGGGCGGCGGTACGCAGGATGCCGGGGTCCTTCGGCAGGTCGCCCTGAGGCAGGGTGGTCATCACGCAACGGCCGCAGGCGCCGGTGACCTTCAGGCGGACCTGGTCGCCGATGGCCAGCGTGTGGCCGATCCAGCCATCCTCGACGAAACCCTGGTCCTGCGGGAGGGTCGATACGACGATGTTCGGCCGGAACCGGCTGGCCTCGAAAAGTCCCTGCGGATACAGCGCGCGGAGACGATCGATGGTCGCCGTGGTCAGCAGGTGCACGAGGGCGAGGTCGAAGAACGTCCCCGGCGGCAGGTCGAAGTCGGTCACGGTATCCCTGAAGTCGAGACCGTCCATGTCCGGCCAGTACTCCTCGGCCGTCGCGCGCGGCTCGCCGGTCGGCTGTGCCTCTGCGAACGCGACCTCGCGGCCGAGCGCACCGGACAGGATCTGCGGCAGGTCAGGCTGGCCGCTGGTCACCGCCGTTCCGTCGGGAAGCGTCAGGCGGACGGCGGGCAGCTTCGATCCCGGCTGCGGTGGCTCGACGTAGGCGGCGCGGAAGTCGAAGAAGTTGCCCCATTTGCGGGGATTCTTCGCGCCCGCGACCTTGCCGGTCGCCGGGTCCACCACGGCGAACTGGCGATCTCCCAGCAGACCACGCTGGGTGATCTCGGCGTCGCTGAGCTCTTCTCCCAGCATCGATTTGACTGGGTAACGCCACAACGCCCCGACAGATCCGCCTCCAGCGCGGGAAGAGGCTGAATACGACGGATCGGCGTGCATTGCGGCCCCCCAGGCCAGCCGCCCAATCGAGGCACCCCAGCAGAGCGGCCGAGGCCAGCATCATCGTTGAAGCAGGGAGCCCGGTCAAGGCTGGGTGCGTGCCGCGGGGCCGGTGACGGGCTGAGCTACGTGACTAGCGAAAGGGCAGCGTGCGGACTGCGCTGGGCCCACCAGCGCAGTGCTGGCTCAGGGCTGCAGTCCATCCCAGGACCATCGCGGGATGGTCATCCCCTCGGGAACCTCGTCAGCCGACTCGTGATAGCGCGACATGGTCGTGGTCGTGGCCCACGCGAAGTAGTCATGCAGCACCTGCCGGAGTGGCCCGGCCGCTTCCAGGCCGGCATCTTGCATCGCCTGGTCAAAGCAGTCGACCGCCCGGCGGTCCATCTCCTCGTGCGGGCCGTTACCGCTGTGGATCCGCACCACCGAGGTCTCGTCTCCGTAGATGCCGGAGTACGTGGCGGGGCCACCCAGGGCCTCGGCCCAGTAGGCGGCGAGGCGCTCGCTGTGCTGCGGATGGAATCCGTGGCTGAACGCGTGGCTGACTATCTCGTCGGCCATCACCCGGGAGTGCCAGGCCTCGGCCAGGCGGA
>JAOPYP010000488.1 GCA_025964635.1 Actinomycetes bacterium
CGCTCATCGGCGCCGCGCACCACGGTCAGCTCGAGAGTGTCGCCGCCGGCCGGGAGCGCGTTGAACAGGTCGTCGATCGTGCGGACCGGCCCGCCGCCGGCCGCCACGACCAGGTCGCCCTGGGACAGGCCTGCGCGCGCGGCCGGGCTGCCCTCCGTCACATCCCGGATGAGCACGCCATCCACGTCGGGCAGGCCCACGGCGCGCCGGAGCCGCCGGGCCACGTGCCCGGGAGCGATCGCGATACCGAGCTGCGGGCGTTCGGCGAACTCGCCGCGGCCGAGCGCGCCGGCCCGGCTGCGGAGTTCCTCGTCGGCCGGCACGGCCAGGTAGAAACCGTCGCCGAGGCGGTGGGTGTTGATCCCGAGCAGCTGGCCCCCGGCGTCCAGGACCGGGCCGCCCGAGGAGCCGGGCAGGAGCGGGGCGGTGTGCTCGAGGCTGCCGGTGATACGGCGGCCGCGCGGGCCGCGGAAGGTCCGCTCGACGCCGGAGACGAATCCCGAGGTCACGCGCAGCCCGCGCCCGCCCGGGTTGGATAGGGCGAAGACCGGCGTCCCGATGTCGGCGGCCGCGGCGGACGGCCACGGCAAGGCCGGGGCCCCGCCGGTGGCGACGTCGATGATGGCGAGGTCGCCGTCGATGTCGCGTCCCGCCACGCTTCCCTCGGCCGTGTTCCCGTCGGCGAAGGTGACCACTACCTGGTCACCGCGCACGTTATGCGCGTTGGTCAGCACCCGCCCGTCGGCCAGCACGAAGCCTGAGCCGACGCCCCAGCGCTGCCCGATGCCCACCACTGAGGGGCCGGCGCTCTCCGCCAGCTGCCTGATGTTCTGGTGTATCTCGTCGAGGATTGCCATCGTGTCCGCCTCCATTAGATAGTGACTTGCAAGTTACTACTTAATGTGCGCATGTCAAGTCCGGCGGCTACGATCGGGGCATGGCCGAACAGGACGAACATGCCTCGTCACCGCTGGCCGAGGCACTGGCCCGGGTCGGCGACCGCTGGACACTGCTCGTGGTGGAGGCCCTGCTGGACGGCCCGAGGCGGTTCAACGACCTGCTCGGCCAGATCCCGGGCGTTGCGGCGAACATCCTGTCCGAGCGGCTCAAACGGCTCGAGCGCGAACGGCTGCTGGTGGCCCGGCTCTACTCCCAGCGGCCACCGCGCTCTGAGTACGAGCTGACCGCGGAGGGCAAGGAACTGGCCGGCACGCTGCGCCTGCTGGCACACTGGGCCGTCCGGCACGCCGACCCGTCCATAGCGCTCCGCCACCCGGCGTGCGGCACCCCTATCGAGGCCCGCTGGTACTGCCCGACCTGCGACGTCCTCCTCGACGACGAGCCATCGCACGCCGAGGTGCATTTCGTGTGACCGCGCGGCGAGGACCCGGGTAGCGGCTGGAGTCATGGACAGCCACGGGGACAACCGGGCGCGGGTCAGCGCTATCGCTCGTGACGTGCTCGGCTTTGCCGCGATACGGCCGGCCCAGCAGGAAGCCGCGGCCGCGCTGGCCTCAGGCCACGACTGCCTGGCCGTGCTGCCCAGCGGCGCCGGCAAATCGGCTATCTACCAGATGGCGGCCATCGCCCTCGGGGGCCCGGCGGTGGTCGTGTCCCCGCTGCTGGCGTTGCAGCGTGACCAGGCGGACGCGCTGCGGGCGCGCGGCCTGCGCGGGGTGACCGTCAACGCGCTGTCGGGCCAGCCCGCCCGGGACGAGGCCGGCGAGCTGCTGGGCACCGGCCGGACGGGATTCATCTTCCTCGGCCCGGAACAACTGGCCCGCGATGACGTGCGAGCCATGCTGGCCCAGGCGCCGGTGCGGCTGTTCGCGGTGGACGAAGCACACTGCATCTCCTCCTGGGGCCACGATTTCCGTCCGGACTACCTGCGGCTGGGCGCGGTCATCGACGCGTTCCCGGCCCGGCCCGCCGTGGCTGCGCTGACCGCGACCGCCGCCCCGCCGGTGCGCCAGGAGATCATCGCCCAGCTGCGCCTGCGCGATCCGTGCCAGGTCATCCGCGACTTCGACCGGCCCGAGATCCACCTGTCGGTCCGCGCCTTTCACCGGGCCGGCGACAAGGAACGGGCCGTGCTGGCCGCCGTGCGGGAGCAGGCCGGGTCGGGACTGGTCTACGTGGCGACCAGGAAAGAGGCGGAGGCCTACGCGGGGCGCCTTGGTGTCCGGCACTACCACGGCGGCCTGGCCAAGGCCGAGCGGCTGGCCGCGCAACAGGCGTTTGAGGCCGGGGCCACCATCGTGGCCACGAGCGCGTTCGGGATGGGAATCGACCGGGCCGATGTGCGCTTCGTCGTGCATGCCTCGGTCCCGGGCTCGCTCGATGAGTACTACCAGGAGATCGGGCGCGGCGGTCGTGACGGCCGGGCCGCCGCCGCGATCTGCTGCTACCGGGCCGAGGACCTGGGCCTGCTCCGCTACTTCGCGGCAAGCCTCCCGAAGGAGGCTGACCTGGCCGCCGTGGCTGGCGCGGTCACCGGGCCGGTGACCCGGCGGGAGCTCGCCGCCCGCACCGGGATGCCCTCCGTCCGGCTCGCCGAGCTGCTCAACCTCCTCGAGGCGGCCGGCGCGATCCGGCTCGGCCGCGACGTCGTGCCGGCCGGCC
>JAOPYP010000502.1 GCA_025964635.1 Actinomycetes bacterium
CGGCGCCGAGCCGCAGGCCGGCCGCGGCGCCGGACCGCGGGCCGGTCAGCCTGCCATCCCGCCGGCGCCAGGCCACCCCGAACGCCGTCGCCCCGGCCAGGACCACCAGGCACGCGATAAGTCCGCCTATCACGGTGGCTACAGCGTGCCGGCCGCCAATCCCATTCCCCGCCTGCGCCGGCCGTCCGTCGTCAGTGCGCCTGGACCGTGACCAGGATCTTGCCCTGCGAGGTGATCTGGAAGCTGCGCACGCTGGCCAGCGTGACCGGGGACGAGCCGGGGTACCAGACGGATCCCTCGTCGTAGGTGGTCGTCCAGCCGCCGACGACGGTGCGGTGCCCGCTGGAGTCGGTGACCACGAGCTGGCACCGGGCCCCGGCGGGGACGTTCTTCACCCGGGTATCCAGCACCGTCCCCCAGCCCTGGGGTGCGTACCGGACGGTCGCGGCCACATGGGTCGCCGGGTTGGTCGCGGAGACCGAGGTGAAGTGCGCGGGCACCGGGGTGACAGCGTCTCCCGCGTGATGCACGGCGTTCCACCCGGCCGCCCCGCCCGCCCCGGCGATGAGGACCACGGCCGCGGCGGCGGCCAGGCCACGCCACCGGCGGGCCTGGCGGGCCCGCGTCGTGCGGTCCAGCAGCGATTGCAGCATCTGCTCGGAGGGCATCTCGGTGCCGGGCAGCCCGTCCCGGTCATCCTCGGCCAGCTGCCGGGCTTCCCCGACCGGGATCCGGCGCAGCAGGGCCGGCAGGCCGGCCAGCCCGGCCAGTTCCTCGCGGCACTCCGGGCAGGTGCTCAGGTGGGCGTCCACCATCGACCGCTCGGCAGGATCGATGGCCCCGAGCACGTACACCCCGAGCGCGTGCCGGATGTCGCGGCAATCCGCTGTACCGGTCATGGCGCTAGCCCCCGTTCCTCAAGCGCGAGTTTGAGCGCCTTGAGCGCGTAGAACGTCCGAGATTTCACTGTCCCGCCGGGGATGCCGAGTTCCCCGGCGGCCTCGGCGACCGAGCGGCCGAGGTAGTAGGTCTGCACGAGCACCTGCCGGTGTTCTGGCCTGAGGTCCCGCAGGGCGTCAGCCACCGCCCACGATTCGAGCACGCGATCCGCCTCGTCGGCCACGGGTACGAGTTCCAGCGCTGCCTCGCCGACTTCCCGGGGCCGCGCGTTACGGGCCCGGTGCGAGTCCACCGCGAGGTTCCTCGCGACGGCGAACAGCCAGGGGCGGGCCGGGCGCTCCGCGATCGCCTCGGGGTGCAGCCAGGCCCGGAGGAGCGTTTCCTGCACGATATCTTCCGCCCGCTGCCGGTCGCCACTGGTGAGCCGGAGCGCATAGCGCAGCAGCGGCGCCGCGTGCTCCGCGTAGAGCGCGCGCACCAGTGCCTCGTCGCAGGCCCGCTCGCTGGGCTCGCGGCCCTGGGTTCCGCGGTGATGTGCCACGACCTAGGAAACGGCCCGCCTGCCCAGCCGGTTCACCAATCGGCCGGGTTTCCGGAGCCTGGCGGCGTTCGTCCCCCGGCGGCCCGGAGTCGTCATCCGCCCGCGAACGGGGGCAGCACCTCTACCACCGCCGCCTCCGGGAGCGTCACGGTCTCGGGCGCGCGGACGCCCACCGGCGTGCCATCGACCAGGAACGAGGACCTGGCCAGAACCTCACGAAGGCCGCAATCCGCCCCGCTGGGGGGATTCCGCTCACGGGCGGACAGCGCCGCCTCGAGCGCGGCGGCAAGCGTTTCGGCGCTGATCGTCTCCTCGGCCACCCCCGCGGCCTGCTTCGCCGCAGCCCAGTAGCGCAACGTCACTGTGCTCATGTCCGCTATCCTCGCTCACATCGGATCCGGGCAATGCCGCCGACGGGTCCTTGTGTGCATTGATGGGTAGTTTCTCCCGCAAGAGACCCACAGCTCTCTCACACGAGACCACAGGGCGGAGGTGGCAGCACCGTGAGCGACCTGCTGCTGCTCACCGGGGCCCTGGAACCGGCGCCGGAAATCCTTCCTTCCCTGGGATTGCTGCTGCATACCGTGCGGATCGCGCCGCCTGAGGTGCCGATCCTGTCGGACGCGCCCCCCGCGGACGCCATCCTGGTGGACGCCCGGCGCGACCTGGCCCAGGCCAGGAGCCTGTGCCTGCTGCTGCGCACCGCGGCCCTGGACGCCCCGCTCCTGGCCGTGGTCACCGAGGGCGGGCTGGCCGCGGTGACCGCCGAATGGGGTGCCGACGATGTGATCTTGCACACCGCCGGCCCCGCCGAGGTGGAGGCCAGGCTGCGGCTGGCCATCGGCCGCAAGGCCAGCCTGGCCCCGGCGGCCCCGGACGAGATCCGCTCCGGTGACCTGGCCATCGACGAGGCGACGTACACCGCCCGGCTGCGGGCCCGCGCGCTCGACCTGACGTTCAAGGAGTTCGAGCTGCTGAAGTTCCTGGCCCAGCACCCGGGACGGGTCTTCACCCGGGCCCACCTCCTCCAGGAGGTCTGGGGCTACGACTACTTCGGCGGGACCCGCACGGTCGACGTGCACGTGCGGCGCCTGCGGGCCAAGCTCGGCACCGAGCACGAGGCGCTGATCGGGACCGTCCGCAACGTAGGCTACCGGTTCGTCCCGGCCAAGGGCGGTGACGAGGGACGCGCCCCGCGGGCCGTCCGCCCGGCGGACCAGGCGAACGGGGACCTGACCGAGGCGGACAGCCTGGCGGCGGACGGCCGGCAGGAGCAGAAGGACACCGAGCCCGAGGAAGCCAGTGCCGCGCCCGCCGACCGGCGATGAGGTACCGCCGGCCGCCAGTGACGAGGCTCCCCTCGTCACGGTGACCGGGCCGCTGCCGGAGCCGGAAGCCGCCCGCGTGCTGCGCCTGGCTGGCGCGGCCGCCGGACGCGACGGCGTCGGCCCGCTGTCGGAGCACGTCGTGCTGCACCTGCGGTACGGCGGCGACGCCCCGGCCCGCAACGTGCTGCTCACCGCTGGCCCCGCGCTGGCCGGATACGGCCACCTCGATCCGGCCGAGGCGGCTGATCCGGCCGAGGGCCCGGCCGCGGAACTGGTCATTCACCCGGACTACCGCGGCCGCGGGCTCGGGCTTCTCCTGGCCCGGACGCTGCTGGCCGAGTCGGCCCCGCACCCGCTGCGCGTGTGGGCCCACGGCGACCTGCCCGCCGCCGAGTCCCTGGCGGCCCGGGCGGGCTTCGCGCGCATCCGGTCGCTGTGGACGATGCGCCGCCCGCTCACCGGCCCGCTGCCCGCCCCGGTGTTCCCGGAGGGGGTCACGGTCCGCACGTTCTCGGTGGGCGCGGACGAGGCGGCCTGGCTGGACGTCAACGGGAAGGCGTTCGCCAGCCACCCGGAGCAGGGCGCCTGGACGGCGGAGGACCTGTCGCTGCGGGAACGCGAGCCCTGGTTCGACCCGGACGGGTTCTTCCTGGCTGAGCGGGACGGGAAGCTCGTGGGCTTCCACTGGACCAAAGTCCACGGCCCGGCAGATAACGAACATCCGGCCGCCCCCGGACACGAGGCCATCGGCGAGGTGTACGTGGTGGGCGTGGACCCCGCCGGGCAGGGCGGCGGCCTGGGCCGCGCGCTGACCCTGGCCGGGCTGCACTACCTGCGGTCCCGGGGGCTGCCTGAGGTGATGCTCTACGTGGATGAGGACAACCGGGCGGCCGTCCGGCTCTATGAATCACTGGGCTTCACCCACGAGGGCACGGACGCGATGTTCCGGCATCCCGGGACAAGCTGAGGAGGCAGCCGGCCTGCGCTGGGCCCGCCGCCCCGGTCAGTCGACCCGCGCCACCGACCCGATGCCCAGCACCGCGTCGAGCTCAGCGGCGGTCAGCGGGCGGTCGGACACCGCCACCGCGCTGAGAACCTCGGCGTACAGGGCGATCTCATCGAGTGCCACCCGGTCGGGGACGCGAAGATCGAGTTGCTCGCGCACCGCGCCCACCTCCATCGCCAAGCGGATTCGCGGAAGCCTGGCCACAAGGCTACGACGCGGCCCTATGCCCCCGCATGACCCATCAGGGTCATTTCTGGACCACCCTCAAGTGGGATTTTACCCAGAAGCCCAGTAACAATTCCAAGAAGCCCGGGGCGATGAGCCTCTCGGTACGGTAAAAGACTGCCGCGGCTCATAGGGCCCTGAGTGACTGGTGAAGCGAGTACCGTCGCGGGCTATCCGGGATTGGCGGGAAGATCCCGCCAGCTCGCCTCGCGGTGCACCGCGGCGCGGGCCCGGTAGTTCGCGGGCGTGTCCGCGAACGTGGCCCGGTCGGCGCCGGTCAGCTCCCGGACCACCCGGCCGGGCACCCCCGCCACCAGCACCCCGGCCGGGACCTTCTGGCCCGGCCGGATGACCGTGCCCGCCGCCACCAGGGAGCCCGCGCCGATCCAGGCCCGGCCGAGCACGATCGCCCCGATGCCGATCAGTGCCCCGTCGCCCACCAGCGCCCCGTGCACGGTGGCCCGGTGCCCCAGGCTGACCCGCTCGCCCAGGATGGCCGGTTCGCCCCGGTCCACGTGCAGGCAGCACTGATCCTGGATGTTGCAGTCCGCGCCCACGATGATCTCGTCGTCGTCGGCCCGCAGCACGGACCCGTACCAGACGCTCACCCCGCGGTCCAGCGTGACCCGGCCGACCAGGATGGCCCCGGGGGCCACCCAGGCCTCCGGATGCACCTGCGGGGTGTTACCGTCGAGAGAGCCGAGTCGGCCCATGATGGCCCCTCCTTGCTGCCCCTGCGACGGTCCCGGAGACCGAACTTATCGGGGCAAAACGGGATACTCGTTCGTTTCGGTTGCGCGCGAGGGGCTTACGGACAAGAGTCTTGCCTGCTGTTCCAGATCTTCCCGGCCACGAACCCGCTCCCATCACAAGTGAACCCGACCGTGCCGCGCGCGGCCGGATAGTAGCCTGACCCTGACCCACCTGACGGGTGACATCATGACTGAGCAAAGCGACCTTATCCCTGACCTCGACTCCGAAGACGCATTCGAAGTGCAGATGCGCGGCTACAGTCGCCGTCAGGTCAATGAATTTGTAGCGCGTTCCCGCAGCCAGACCCGCGATCTGGAAGAACGGCTGTCACGTTCCATCGATGAGGTCGAGCGGATGCGCACTGAGGTGAGCGCGTCCCGGCAGCGGGAGATGGAAGACAAGCCTGCCCATCAGGAGCTCAGCGAGCGGATGGCGCAGATTCTCAGCCTGGCCGACGACGAGGCCAAGGCGCAGAAGGCCCGCGCCCTCGATGAGATCACCCAGCAGCGCAACGACGCCAAGCAGGAGATCGACCGGCTCAAGGCCGAGGCCCGCGAGCAGACCGAGCGGATGCTGGCCGCCGCGCAGGAGCAGGCCGAGAACACCATCGCAACGGCCCGGGCCGAGGCGGAGAAGGCCCGCACCTCAGCCCGTAACGAGGCGGAGCGCACCGTCGGCGACGCGCAGAAGAAGTCGGAGAACGCGGTCGCGGCCGCCCAGGCCCAGGCCAAGCAGATGCTGGACGAGGCGACCGCCCGGGCGACGGCCATCCACGACGGGGCGGAACGCCGCCTGAACCTGCTGGTGGCCAGGCACACCGAGACCGTGCGCCGGCTGACCGAGGTGCGCGACGTGGTGACGAACCTGGTGGCGGGCGAGGCCGCCCGGGGCTCGCTGGAGGAAGAGGTGGCCCGGTCCGTGGCCTGCGCCGTGTCCGGCAATGGCGGCGGCAACGGGGCGGCCGCCGCCCGCCCGGGCGCCGGG
>JAOPYP010000527.1 GCA_025964635.1 Actinomycetes bacterium
CGGCCCGTGCGCGGCCGTCGTCGGGACCCGGCGCGGGGAGCCCGGCCGTCGTCGGGACCCGGCGCGGGGAGCCCGGCCGGCCGCGCGTATATGACATTCATGTCAGTGAATGGGACCAGTCCGCGGCGGGGGCCGCGGCAAAGGCATCGCCCGTGGGTGACGCTGTACCGTCGCGTATGCATTGCGTTCGGTAACCTCACCCGGCAAGCGGGGAGGCGGCGTGTCCCGGGCGTCTCCGATATCACTGAGATGCGTCCAATTCGTAACCCGCCCGAAACATATCCGGGTGACCGTGACAATATCGTGAGCATGCCTCTGACCTGGGGCGATGCCCCACTGCTGGGCTTGTCCGGGGCGGGAGCAAAACCCGGGTAACCCAGTTTGGCCGCGCGTTGCTAATGGCCCGCGCAATGTGGTAGACAGCCTTCGTGCCTGCCCCGGGCGCGTGCCCGCCAGGCGGCTGGGCATAATGAGACCATGCTGTTCGGGTGAAGGCCGTGTTGAACGAGCGGGGCGTCATCCGGGAGATCTGCGACACCCGTGTCAGGTGACGTCCATGTCATTGTTTGCATTTTCTATGGCGAGTGTGCGGTGATAGGTGCTGTGAGCCAGGGGATAACACGATTGGGTGAACCGCCCGGCCCGGCGGTGGTTTCCCCGTCCGCGGAGGCCATCGGGTCCGCTGCGGCGGCCCAGGCGTCGGGCGAGAACTTCCCGGTGGCGCTGCGGCTGCTGCCGGGCCGGTACCGGCGGCGCCTGGCGGCCGTCTACGGCTTCGCCCGGGCCGTGGACGACATGGGTGATGAGGCCCCGCCGGCCGAACGGGCCCAGCTCCTGGACGCGCTAGAAGCCGACCTCGGCCGGCTTTACCAATTCCAGGACCCGGTCCTGCGGGAGGGACCAGCCGAGGACGGGCCGCCTGGGGCCGCCCCGCAGATCGGGGTAGTCCGCGCGCTGGCCACGGTGGTCGGGGAGTGCGCCATCCCCCAGCAGGTGTTCGCGGATCTGATCAGGGCTAACCGGCAGGACCAGGTGGTCAGCCGGTACCCGGCGTTCAGCGACCTGGTCGCCTACTGCCGGCTCTCGGCTAACCCGGTGGGCCGGATCGTGCTGCACGTGTTCGGGGTGGATACCCCGGAGCGGAGGATCCTCTCCGACCGGGTCTGCACCGCGCTGCAGCTCGCCGAGCACTGGCAGGACGTGGCGGAGGACTTCCGGGCGGGCCGTATCTACCTGCCCGCCGAGGACATGGAGCGGTTCGGGTGCGCCGAGAGCGACCTCGCGGCCCCATCCGCGGGGCCGCGGCTCCGGGCCCTGATGGCGTTCGAGGTGGAGCGGGCGCGGCAGCTTCTCGACGACGGCGCGCCGCTGGTGGGGAATTTGCACGGATCTGCCCGGGTTGCCGTGGCCGGTTACGTCGCGGGCGGGCGAGCCGCCCTGGCCGCGATCACCGGGGCCGGGCACGATGTGCTGCGCGCGACCCACAAGCCGCGCCGCGGCCGCCTGGCCAGGGAGATGCTGAGGGCTTATGCAGCCGGGAGGTGACGCGATGGACGTGGTGGCCGCCTACCGGCACTGTGAGGAAATCACCTGGGCCCAGGCGCGTAACTTCTCCTACGGCATCCGGCTGCTGCCGCCGGACAAGCGGCGGGCCCTGGCCGCCGTCTACGCGTTCGCCCGCCGTATCGACGACATCGGCGACGGCACGCTGCCCCCGGCCGACAAGCTCACCGCGCTGGCCGGGGCCCGGGCCAGCATCACCGCGCTGGCCGGGGGAGGCACCCCCGGAAGCGATCAGGTGCTCGTCGCCCTCGCCGACGCGGGCCGGCGGTTTCCCATCCCGCTGGAGGCGTTCGGCGAGCTGATCGACGGGTGCGAGGCCGACGTGCGGGGCACCAGCTACCAGACCTTCGACGACCTGCGGAACTACTGCCGGTGCGTGGCGGGCTCCATCGGGCGGCTGTCGCTGGGCGTGTTCGGGACCCGGGATCTGGCCACGGCCGCCCCGCTGGCCGACGCGCTCGGAGTGGCGCTCCAGATCACCAACATCCTGCGGGACATCCGCGAGGACTTCCGCGAGGGGCGCGTGTACCTGCCCGCCGAGGACTTCACCAGGTTCGGCACCGCGCTGCGTCCCAACGGATCAGGCTGGCCGGCCGCCGACCCGAAGCTCGCGGACCTCGTGCTGTTCGAGGCGCAGCGGGCCCGCGACTGGTACTCGCGCGGGCTGGGCCTGATGCCGATGCTGGACCGGCGCAGCGCGGCGTGCACCGGCGCCATGGCCGGGATCTACTTCCGCCTGCTGGAGAACATCGCCGCCGCCCCCGAGCTCGTGCTGCAGCGCCGGGTCTCGCTGTCCTCCGGCCAGAAGGCCATGGTGGCGGTCAGGTCACTGGCCGGCACCGCGCTGCGGCCCGGCCGTCCGGGGCGCCCCGGGCCGCCCCGGTCCACGACGACGGCGGGAGCGCCCCGATGAGCGCCGATCCGGTCCGCCCGGCCCCGGCGAGTCCCGGCCCGGATGGTCCAGCCTGGGACGGTCCAGCCCAGGGCAGGCCGGCCCAGGTCACGCCGGCCCGGGACGGCTCCGGGCGGCACGTGGTGGTGATCGGCGGCGGGCTGGCCGGGATCACCGCCGCGATCGCGCTGCGCGAGGCGGGCACCCGGGTCACGCTGCTCGAGTCCCGGCCCCGGCTGGGCGGGGCGACCTGCTCGTTCACCCGGGGCGGGCTGGTCGTCGACAACGGCCAGCATGTGTTCCTCGGCTGCTGCACCGCGTACCGGGAGCTGATCGCCCGGCTCGGGATGACCGGCTCGGTGTCCCTGCAGGACCGCTTCGATGTTGCCGTGCTCGGCCCGCACGGCCAGGCCCGGCTGCGCCGGACCCGGCTCCCTGGGCCGCTGCACATGGGCCAGGCGCTGGTGACCTACCCGCTGCTGTCGCCCGCCGAGCGGCTGAAGGTCACCCGGGCCGCCCTGGCCATGCGCTTCCTCGACCCGGCCCGGCCCGGCCTCGACGCCCAGCGCCTGGGTGACTGGCTGGCGGCCCGGGGACAGAGCGAACGCGCCCGGCGGGTGCTCTGGGACCTGTTCACCGTCTCCGCGCTGAACGTGGCCGGGGACGACGCCAACCTGTCCCTGGCGGCCACGGTGGTGCGCACCGCGCTGCTCGGGGCCCGGGACGCGGCGGACATCGGCACGCCGGCCATCCCGCTCGGCGACCTGCACGGCAAGGCGGGCGCGGGGCTGCTGGACCGGCTCGGCGCCACCGTCCGGCTCGGGGCGAAGGTGACCTCGATCCAGCCGCTGCCCAGCGGGGGTTTCCAGGTGCGGCTGGCCGATCGCGGGGTGGGCGACGCCCCGCTGAGCGCGGACATCGCCGCGGCGGACGGGGTGGTCCTGGCGGTGCCGC
>JAOPYP010000534.1 GCA_025964635.1 Actinomycetes bacterium
GAAGCCGGGCATCAGGCCCGCGCCCGCTGGCCGCCCCGCACGACCGCGGCACGTACGAACGCGGCACGCACGAGCGCGGCACGCACCGGCCCGGCCGCCAGGACCGTACCGATCGCACCGCAGCCGAGCACGAGGTAGGACACGGCGCGAAACGTTACAGCACGTAACCAGCGGAACGGAACGGTCAATCCGGGACTCATGCGTTACAACGCCGTAAAACTCTTGTTCCAGGCAATGATCGCTATTTACAACGCGCCGCCGAGGCCCCATCGTCTAGGACAAAGGTTTGTCCTTACCCCGGTTCCACGAGCCTGCCCCGAAGCGGCGGTGCCTGCCCCAGGCCCGCCGTGAGTGCGCGCCTACGCGCCCGTTACCCTCCGCGATCATTTGCGGTCCGCCCGGACACCCTAGGGAGCTTCCGTGACCATCCGAACCACTGCCGTGCGGGTCCTGGCGGCGGCCAGCGCACTGGCGGTCCTGGCCGCCTGCGGGTCGTCGGGCTCGTCCTCCTCGTCGGGGACCACGAGCGGCGCCCCGGTCCATGGCGGCAACCTGGTCATCGCCCGGAGCCAGGACTCGCAGTCGATGAACAACACCACCGTGTTCGACAACGAGTCGATCTGGGTGTTCGAGCAGATGTTCCAGCCGCTGTTCACCGTCACGCCGAACGGCAAGGGCGTCCAGCCCTTGCTTGCCACCGGGTACAAGGTGTCGTCGGACAAGAAGACCTACACGTTCACCCTGCGCCCGGGGGTCAAGTTCTCCACCGGCAAGGCCATGACGTCCGCGGACGTCAAGTTCTCCCTGGACCAGGCCCGGGCGGCCGCCCAGGGCTGGGGGTACATCGACTCGGCCATCAAGTCGGTGGCGGCTCCCTCGCCGTCCACCGTGGTGGTCACGCTGAAGTACCCGTGGGCGCCGCTGCTCGCCGACCTGTCGCTGTTCTCCAACGCGATCGTCCCGGCCAACTACGGCGGCAAGAGCGAGACCCAGTTCTACACCGCCCCGGTCGGCACCGGCCCGTTCAAGTGGGACTACTGGCACAAGGGCTCGGCCCTCAAGCTGCTCCGCAACCCGAACTACTGGGAGAAGGGCAAGCCCTACCTGAACAGCGTCACCTGGACCGACGTGCCCAGCGACAACACCAGGCAACTCCAGCTCAAGGGCGGCCAGGCCCAGGTGGACGAGTTCCCGGCCTGGTCCACCGTCGCCAGCCTGAAGAGCACCCCGAACGTCGTGATGCACCTGTTCAACTCGACGCGGACGGACTACATGTCGTTCAACGAGAAGGTCAAGCCCCTCCAGGACGTGCACGTGCGGCGGGCGATCTCCCTGGCCGTCAACCGGTCGGCGCTGGTCAAGGCGGTCCTGTTCGGCAACGGCAAGCCGGCCAACTCGCTGTTCCCGCCGCAGGTGCCCTACTACTCAGCGGCCAACCAGGGCCTGCAGTACAACCTGTCCGCGGCCAAGGCCGAGATGGCCAAGTCGACCGTGCCGCACGGGTTCAGCACCACGATGCTGGTGCCCTCGGGCTTCTCCGATTGGTCGACGGTGGCCAGCATCGTGCAGTCCGAGCTCAAGCCGCTCGGCATCAAGCTGAACATCCAGCAGCTGGACCCGAACACGGTGAGCACCGACCAGCAGAGCCTCAAGTACGACATGACCCTGACCTACTGGACCATGGACATCCCCGACCCGGACGAGCTGGCCACGTTCGCGGTGGACCCGGCGGCCGGCTCCAAGTCCTTCTTCACCGCCTACAACAACCCAACCGTGGTCAAGGACACCCACCAGGCCGAGCAGACCCTCTCCACGTCGGCCCGGCAGGCGCTCTACAACACGGTCCAGTCCCAGTCGGCGGCCGATGCGTTCATGGCCTTCCTCTACTACTCGCCGTACGCGTACGCCACCACGTCCGGCGTGCACGGCTTCTTCGTCACCCCGCTCGGCAACTACCACCTGGAGAACGTCTGGCTCAGCAAGTAGGCCCGGAGCGACCAAGCACAGGAAAGGCGACCGCGCGTGGGGCGGATGTCGTTCGTCGGCCGGAGGCTGCTGCAGCTGATACCAGTGGCCTTCGGCGTGACGTTCATCGTGTTCTTCATGGTGCACCTGATCCCGGGCGACCCGGCGGCGAGCATCCTGGGCATCCACGCGACGCCGCGGGCGGTGGCCATCCTGCACCACGAGTGGGGGCTGAACCGGCCCCTGCTCAGCCAGTACTGGCTGTTCCTCGACCGGCTCCTGCACGGGAACCTGGGCTACAGCCTCTACTACGGGCAGTCCACGTCGAGCCTGGTCCTCAGCCACCTGCCGCCCACCCTGTGGCTGATCGTCTACGCGGGGGTTCTGTCCGTCCTGATCAGCGTGCCACTCGCGATGATCGCGGCCAGCCGCCAGGATGGCGTCCGTGACCACGTGGTCCGGGCGGTCCCGCTGGTCGGCCTGGGCATGCCCTCGTTCTGGCTGGCGTTCCTGCTCATCCTGGTCTTCGCGATCAAAGTGCAGGCCTTCCCGGTCAGCGGGTACGGCAGCGGGTTCTTCGGCCATCTGCGCTCGATGTTCCTGCCCAGCCTCACCGCCGCGCTCGCGCTCTCCCCGGTCGTCATCCGCAGCCTGCGGGCCAGCATGCTCACGGTGCTGGGCGCCGAGTACATCACCACGGCCCGGTCCAAGGGGGTGCCTGGCCACCGGCTGTTCCTGCGGCACGTGCTGCGCAACGCGGTCATCCCGGCGGTCACCGTGCTCGGCATCAACATCGGCTTCCTGATCGGGACCACGGTCATCATCGAGGAGGTCTTCGCCATCCCCGGCGTCGGCCAGCTCATGATCAACTCGATCTTCCAGCGGGACTTCCCCGTGGTGCAGGGGGTGACGCTCGTGTTCGCCGTCATGGTGGTCCTCCTCAACCTGCTGGCCGACATGGCGTACGCGGCCCTCGACCCGAGAGTGCGGTTCGACCGATGAGCACGGAGCACGCATGAGCACTGTCTCCCTCCCGGCCGGGACCGGGCCGGTCCCCGGTGCCCCGGCCGCGCCCGCCCGGGCGCAGCGCCGCGCGGCGCGCCGCTGGTACCGCCAGCCCGCGCTGATGGCCGGGATCATCATCACCGGGCTGATCATCATCGCGGCCGCGGCCGCTCCGCTGCTCACCTCCTACAACCCCATCGCGCAGAACCTCAACGCCTCGCTGGCCGGGCCGAGCGCCCACCACCTGCTCGGCACCGACCAGCTGGGCCGGGACACCTGGACCCGGCTGCTCTACGGGCTCCGGGTGGACCTGCGCATCGCATTCATCGCGGTGCTGTTCCCGTTCGTCCTCGGCACCATCCTGGGCAGCCTGGCCGGGTACTTCGGCGGCTGGGTGGACGTGGTGGTGATGCGGCTGGTCGACACCGTGGTCGCGTTCCCGTTCTACGTGCTGGTCATCGCGCTGGTGTTCGTGCTCGGCCCGGGCGAGCGCAGCATCTACATCGCGATCACGGTCGTGGGCTGGGTCTCCTACGCCCGGATCGTCCGCGGCGAGATCCTGGTGGCCAAGCGCCAGGACTACGTGCTCGCCGCGCAGGCGGGCGGGCTGTCCAGCGCCCGCATCATGGGCCGGCACCTGCTGCCCAACGTGATCAGCCAGGCGTTCATCTACGGCATGTCCGACATCGTGCAGGACATCCTGGCCATCGTCACGCTGGGCTACTTCGGGCTGGGCGTCCCACCGCCGACCGCCGACCTGGGCTCGATGATCAACGACGGGCAGAACTTCCTGTCCACCCACTGGCAGCTGACCACGATCCCGGGCCTGGCCGTGATCGTCGTCGGGCTCGGACTGTCGCTGATCGGCGACGGTCTCGCGGACCTGCTCCGGACGGGCAGCGCATGAACGAGCAGAGCATGAGCGGGGCCCAGATGAACAACGTTCTGGAAGTGAATGACCTCAGGGTCCAGATCACCAGCCGGCGCGGCCTGGTGCGGGCCGTGGACGGGGTCTCGTTCGAGGTGCCCCGGGGCGGGGCGCTCGGCCTGGTCGGCGAGTCCGGGTCGGGCAAGAGCATGACGCTGCGCGCCGTACTCGGGGTGCTGCCACCCGAGGCGCACGTCGTCTCCGGGCAGGTGCTGCTGGACGGCACCGACCTGCTGACGCTGAACCAGGCCAGCCTCAACCGGGTGCGCGGCCCGAAAATATCGATGATCTTCCAGGAACCGATGAGTGCCCTGAACCCGGTCATGCGGGTCGGCCAGCAGATCGCCGAGGGACCGCGGATCCATCTCGGCTACAGCCGGGCGCGGGCCGAGGAGCGGACGCTCGAGCTGATGCGCCGGGTCGGCATCCCGGACCCGGAGCGGCGGTACCGTGCCTACCCGCACGAGTTCTCCGGCGGCATGCGGCAGCGGGTGATGATCGCGATCGCGCTCGCCTGCGAGCCCGAAATCATCCTGTGCGACGAGCCGACCACCGCGCTGGATGTCACCATCCAGGACCAGATCCTGCGGCTGCTGGCCCAGCTGTGCCAGGAGTCCGGGGTGAGCCTGATGTTCGTCACCCACGACCTGCCCGTGGTCGCGCAGATCTGCCAGCAGGTCGCCGTGATGTACGGCGGCCAGCTGGTCGAGCGCGGCGCCGTCCGGGATGTGCTGCTGGACCCCCGGCACCCGTACACGCTCGGGCTGGTCCGCTCGGCACCCGACTTCGAATACGTCCAGGATTCCCTGCGGCCGATTCCCGGATCGCCGCCCAGCCTGATCACCCCGCCGCCCGGGTGCCGCTTCCACCCCCGGTGTGACTTCGCGGAGGACGACTGCCGCACCGGGGAAGTTCCGTTGCGGATCTTGCCTGGCGGCCGGGCCACCGCCTGCCTGCACCATGAGCGCTGCCTGGAAGCCCTGGCGGCCGATCGGGCGGCACGGTGAGCGCCGGGAACCCGCGCGGCGCGGGGACGGCCGGGGACGCCCAGGTCCCGGCGCAGGCCGGCGCCCCGGCGGCCGGTGCGCTGCTCACCGCGCGCGACCTGGCCGTGTTCTTCCCGGTCGGCACGCAGCTGATGGCGCGGATGCGGCACACCGAGCGGCTGCTGCGCGCGGTGGACGGGGTGGACCTGGAGGTCCGTCGCGGCGAGGCGCTCGCCCTGGTCGGCGAGTCCGGGTCCGGCAAGTCCACGCTGGCGCTGGCCCTGGCCGGGCTGCGGCCGCCCGACCGGGGCGAGATCCGGTACGACGGCCGGGTGCTGCCGGGCCGCCGGTCGCGCGACGACCGTCGGCGCATCCAGATGGTCTTCCAGGACCCGTACTCCTCGCTGAACCCCCGGCTGACCGTCGGCGGGATGCTCGGCGAGCTGCTGCGGGTGCACCACGTGGTGCCCCGGGACGAGGTGCGGTCGTTCAGCGCCGAACTGCTCCGCCTGGTCGGGCTGGACGAGGGGGCGCTGTCCGCGTACCCGCGCCAGTTCTCCGGCGGGCAGCGGCAGCGGGTGGCGATCGCCCGCGCGCTGGCCCTGCGGCCCGAGGTGCTGGTGGCCGATGAGCCGGTGTCGGCGCTGGACGTCAGCGTGCAGGCCACGATCCTCAACCTGCTCCGCGACCTGCGCGGCGAGCTGGGGCTGACCCTGCTGCTGATCTCGCACAACCTGGCCGTGGTGCGGCACCTGTGTGACCGGGTGGCGGTCATGTACCTCGGCCGCATCGTCGAGGTGGCTCCCACCGAGCAGCTGTTCCGCGACCCCCGCCACCCCTACACCCGGGGCCTGCTGGCCGCGATCCCCCGGCTGACCGAGCAGGCCGGGGAGACCGGGCCCCCGGCCATGGCCGGGGACCCGCCGAGCCCGCTGGCCATCCCGGCCGGGTGCCGGTTCCGGACCCGCTGCCCCATGGCCCAGCCGCGCTGCGAGCAGGAAGATCCGGCCCTAACGGCCAGACCGGCCGACCCGGGGCACCTGGCCGCCTGCCACTTCGCGTTCACCCCGGCATCCGCGTCGGCGTCCGCGGCCCCGGAGCAGGCATGACCCAGCCGGTCCTGATCGCCAGCGAGCGCGGCGAGGTGGGCCTGGCGGCCGGGATGGCGGTGCTGCGCGGCCGGGGCGGTGCAGGCCCGGGCCGGGCCATGGACGCGGTCGAGGCGGCCATCCGGATCGTGGAATCCAACGAGGAGGACCACTACGTGGGGGTCGGCGGGCTGCCGAACCTGATCGGCGAGGTCGAGCTGGACGCGTCGATCATGGACGGCGCGACCCGGCGGGCCGGCGCGGTCGCCGCGGTGACCGGCTTCCCGCATCCGATCTCCATCGCCCGCGCCGTCTGCGACCTGCTGCCCCAGCATGTGATGCTGGTCGGCGCGGGTGCGGAGCGGTTCGCCGACGAGGCGGGCATCGCGCGCGGCCCGACGCTGACCGAGGAAGCCAGGCAGATGTGGCAGGACGGCCTCACGTCCTCCGGCCTGGCGGACGCCGGCACCCGGCACGGGCCGGGCGAGGTCAGCTACCGCCGCAAGGTGCTGGAGCGGATCGCGACGATGCCCCCGCCCGCAGGCTCGTGGGGCACGGTCAACGTCCTGGCCCTCGACGCGGCCGGGAACCTCGCGGCCGGGGTGAGCACGAGCGGTTACCCGTGGAAGTACCCGGGCCGGGTCAGCGACTCCGCCGTGATCGGCGCGGGCAACTACTGTGACAACCGGGCCGGCGCGGCGGCCTGCACCGGCCGCGGTGAGCTGGCCATCCGCGGTGGGACGGCCCGGTCGGTGCTGGTCCGGCTGGCGGCGGGGGATGACCCGGCCCAGGCCTGCGCCGCGGCGCTGCGGGAGACCGCGGACCTGCCGGACGAGTTCCGCAGCCCGCTGCAGTGCCTGTGCCTGACCCCGGACGGCCGGCACGGCGGGGCGGCCACCAATGCGGGCGCGACCTACGCCGTCATGACCGCGGCGGACGATGACTACCGGGTGGTCGAGCGGAGGCGGGCGTGAAGGTTTTCCTGTCCAGCGATATGGAGGGCACGGCCGGGGTGGTCGACTGGGCGCAGTGCGTCGGCGACGGCCCGGAAGCGGCTGCCGGCCGCCAGCTGCTGCTCGCCGAGGTGAACGCGGCCATCGAGGGGGCGCTGGCCGGCGGGGCCACCGAGATCGTGGTCAACGACTCGCACTCGACCATGCGCAACCTGCCGCCCGAGGCGCTGGCCGGCCAGGCGTCCTACATCTCCGGCAGCCACAAGCCGCTCTACATGATGCAGGGCCTGGACGGCAGCTTCGACGCGGTGCTGTTCGTGTCCTATCACGGTTCAGTCGGGGCACCGGCCGGGCTGTCGCACACCTATAACCCCCGGGCCGTCGTCGAGGCCCGGCTGGACGGGGTGGTGACCGGCGAAGCGGGCATCAACGCGCTGGTGGCCGCCTACTACGGTGTGCCGGTGGTGCTGGTCACCGGGGACCGGTGCGCCTGCGAGGAGACCGCAGCCCTCATCCCGGGCGTGCACGCGGCCGTGGTCAAGGAGCCGGTCAGCCGGGTGGCCGCGCACAGCCTGCACCCGGCCCGAGCGTGCGCGCTGATCCGGGAGACCGCGGAGCGGGCGGTCAAGGGCGCGGCCGCGGCGCCGCCGCCGGCCCTGGGCCAGGCGGGGCTGGAGCTGTCCGTCCGGACCACGGACATCGCCGAGGCGGCCAGCTGGGTCCGCGGGGTGGAGCGCACCGGGCCGCGGGAACTGCGCTGCGCGGGGGACGACCCGCTGGCCACGTACCGTTCTTTCTGCGCGGCGATCCTGCTGACCCGCGGCATCGCCGAGACCGTGTGACTGACCAGCCAGATGCCAGCCAGATGACAGGCCAGCCAGATGAGGCCAAGCCGCCGCCCGGCCCGCGGTCGGCCCGGCGCCGCGCGTCCCGCCTGGTGGACATTGCCGAAGCGGTGGGGGTGCACACCTCGACCGTGTCCCGGGTGCTCAACGGTGACCCGGCGCAGTCAGTCCGGCCGGAGGTCTACGAGAAGATCTGGCGCACCGCCCGGCAGCAAGGCTACCGGCCCAACGCGCTGGCCCGGGCGCTCAAACGGCGGCGCACCGGCGCCCTGGCCTTCGTCATCCCGCTGCTGCGCAACCCGATCTGGGTCCGGCTGCAGCGCGGCGCGCTGCAGCGGGCCAGCGAACGCGGCTACGTTGTCATGATCATGGAGGAGCCCGGTGACGACCCGCAGCCGCCGGCCAGCTACCGCTACCTGGTCGAGGAGAGCCGCGCGGACGGCCTGCTGCTGGCCACCTCGCTGCGGATCCCGGCGCACGCCGACGGCGGCCCCGTGGTGCCGCACGTGTACGTGAACCGGCGGGGGCCGGAGCACGGGAACGACGTGGTGATGGACGAGCCGGCCGCGGTGCGGCTGTTCCTGGAGCACGTGGGCGGGCTCGGGCACCGGAGCGTCGCGCTCATCGACGGGCCGTCCGCCGTGGACACCGTGCACCGCCGGGAGATGGCGGCCCGGCGGATCTGCGCCGGCCGGGACATGCAGCTCACCGTGCTGCACGCCGACGGGACCGAGGAAGGTGGCTGGGCGGCGACGCAGCGGTTGCTGCGCCGCGCGGCGCCGGGGGGCGGCGCGCCGCGGG
>JAOPYP010000297.1 GCA_025964635.1 Actinomycetes bacterium
GCCGACGGCCAGAAGCCACTACATGTGATTACCCGATCAGGAAGGCGTGACGAACTATCCGCCGATCTGCGCGGCCAGGGTGGATCTGAGGGCGACACTCCCGGAGATGCTGATCTGAGCGTTCTGCGCGTGCGCCGCAGAGGCGTCCCGGGGAGCTGCTCCTAAGTTTTGCCCGGTCCCTATCCGCGTCAGCGCCGACTTGGGTGACCGCCCGCCACCTTTTCCGGCATGGAGCTCCCGGCTGGATTTCTTCAGTCGCCGCATTGTCCACAGGACATAGCAATACACGGCCACGCCGAGGATGATCATCACGAAGCAGGCTGGCCATTGCAGTGGCTTCGGCAGGTACAGCGGGAGGAACCAGATGCGCCCCCGTGCGTGGGCCAGCTTCAGCACAGCGGGGATGATTCCCTGAGGGAACAGCAAGATGGCACCCAGCGGAATGCCGAGTCCGATGATCGCGCCCCGCTTCCTGGCCATCGTAGCCGCGCCCCTGGCCGTGGCTCCGGCTCTAGTCGCGGCCGCATGGTCACGGCCGGCCGTGCGGGCTCGCCGCGCCTCGGCGGCTAGGTGGTCTCGTGCCGCCGCCCGCAGCCGTTCCTTTTGCAGGGTCTTCATGAGCTCGTATTGGAGGTACATGGCCAGTTCCCTTCGTGGTCTACGGGTCACGGGTTGGTGGTGTTCCGCCTGTCAGGTGCGGGGCCCCTCAGGCTGCGGTGCTCGCTGTCGGCCGCCATGTCGCTGACTCGGTAGCTGCCTAGGTGGACGGGCCGCGCCAATCGCTGATCGCATACCTGGTGATGTACTGCCGCGCGGGTACCCTCCCGTGTTTTTAACGGCGCTCGGATCGTCCGGGCGGTCGGTGATACATACACCGCGGCACCGGGGAACTGGCCGTCTGCGAGCCGCCCAGTTCGCCCCCCGGGCGGTGTATATACCAGGTGGAAGCGCCACGTGATGCGGGAGGAAGGGGCGCAGGATGGTGACAGCCGATCTGCTCTCACGGGCGCGGGCCGGAGATGGCGAGGCGTTCCGGGAGCTAACCGACCCGCACCGGCGGGAGCTGCAGGTGCACTGCTACCGGATGCTCGGATCCTTCCAGGACGCCGAGGACACCCTGCAGGACACGCTGCTGGCCGCCTGGCAAGGCATCGGCGGGTTCACCGAGGAGCGCGCCTCGCTGCGCACCTGGCTGTACAAAATCGCCACCAACCGGTGCCTCAACGCGCGCCGCGCAGCGAGCCGGCGCCCGGCCAGGGAGTGGGACGTGTCTCAGTTCGAACCGCTCGTGCCGACCCCGCGCGACGAGGCCGTCTGGCTGCAGCCGTTTCCTGACGCCCTCCTCGAGGGTGCCGCCGACGTGCGGCCCGGGCCCGAGGCCCGCTACGAGCAGACCGAAGCCATCTCCCTGGCCTTCGTGACCGCCCTGCAGGTCCTGCCGCCTCGCCAGGTCGCCGTCCTCATCTTGCGCGACGTCCTCGGATTCCACGCCAGCGAGGTGGCCGGCATGCTGGAGGTGACCGTCGAATCGGCCAACAGTACCCTCAAACGAGCCCGCGCCAGCCTCCAGCGCCGGCAGCAGCTGGCCGCCGGCCACCAAGCGCCGCCCGCCTCCGGCTCACCCGCCGAGGATGCGATCGTGGTGAAGTTCGCCCGCGCGTGGGAGTCCGCCGATCTCGACACGCTGGTGGCCCTGCTGACCGACGACGTCTTCATCGCGATGCCGCCGGTGCCCTTCGGATACGAGGGCCGAGACGCCGTGACCCGCTACTGCGCCAGCCTGTTCGCCGCGGGCCGCAGGTTCGACCTCGTCCCGGTGCGAGCCAACGGCCAGCCCGCGTTCGGAGCCTACCTGCGCGGCCCGGCCGGCGTCCGCCACGCGACTGCCTTCTACGTGCTCACCCTTGCCGGCGGCCAGATCTGCGCCATGACCCGCTTTGACAACAGCGTGCTGCCGTGGTTCGGGCTACCCCGATCGCTCCCCAGCCGATAGGCAGCGCGGGCCGCTACAACGGGCCGGCACCCTGGCGTTCACCACCGGGTTCCTGCTCGGCCCCGTCACCGGCGCGACCCGCGCTCGGCGCCGGCTAGGGCGCCCGCCTGTTCGCCGTGCTCGCCGCCGCCTGCGCAGCCGCCGCAGTGAGCAGCCGCCCTGCGCATGGGCCACCACCTGCCCGCCGCCGCCAACCACATCCCCGGGCCGGGGCCCTCCCGGCCGGCCTCGACCGCCAGCCCCTGCCAGCACAACACAGCTGACAAGCCATCATGGCCAGGCGGCGATCGTGAAGGGCCAACCGTACGGCGCCTGTCAGACGGTGACCGCCTTAGCCAGCGGCCACAGCGGCCGATCGTCGCCGGATCACCCAGGCACACCCGGGACGTCTTCAGAACCGGCAATCCGGGCGAGGCTTCCTCCGTCACGGACGCTCATAACTGGGCGTTCCGTGTCACCCAAAAGCGGCAACCCGACCATCTACAAGCCGCGCAAAATCGGCGATAGGCGCGCCCTGGTTGCGGAAGACGATGCCGATCCGGTGATCGTCACACGTAGCCAGGCCATACGGGCTGGCGGATAACTATGCGTGGCTTCAGCGCACCCGCGGGGCGAGCCACTCTCAGATGGAGGGGTTCCACATCGAGGGGAGACCGACCCCATACCCCAACATTGCTCTATGTGCTACAGCGCCGAAGTCGATCTCCAGCAGACGGACGGGCCGTATGCCCTCTGACGTGCAAAAACGCTGCCTGCCGCCGAGGACAGCTGCTGGTCCGGGAGTGATTCAGTGGCCAGAACCAGGCTTGACGGCCCGCGGAACCGACTCCAACCTCCATGAAACTGACTTGAACCCCCATGGCGTAGTGATCACGCGCAGTGATCGAACATATGGTCGTTAACCCGGCTAATGCGCGCCGAACGCCGATTACGCGCGACTGGATCTGAGCAGTTCGCGGACGTCCGTGGGGGCGCCGATGCCCTTCTCTTTGGCCCCGTTGGGGCGGGCTGTTCAGGCGCGTGTGACGCTCTGGACGAGCTGGTCTGTCAGTGCCTGCTGAAACTCGGGGTCTTGTGTGTCTCGGCCGTCTTCCCAGCGGGTGAGCGTGGCGATCAGTGCCGCCCCGAGGATGGCGTTGGCAGCGTCGCGGGAGTCGCTGATCGTGAATTGGCCGGTGGCGGCGCCCTCGTCGAGGAGTTTCCGAAGTGGCGCGGCGAGCGCGGCGTCCTTCGCGGCCATGAGGGTTCCTAGCCGTCCGGTGGCTCCGGCGAAGGACAGCAGGCCGGCGCATACCCCGGGCTGCCCGCCGAGGAACCGTGCGAGCGCGCTTATCGCTGAGCGCAGCTGGGCGAGGGGTGGCCGGGTGGTTGTGACGGCGAGCTCGATGGTTTCGGCGGCGGCGCGCAGGTGCTCTTCCAGCAGGAACGCGACCAGGTCGTCGCGGCCAGAGAAGTGGTAGTAGAGCGTTGCGCGGGCTGAGCCGATCAGTGTGGCGATGTCCTCCAGCCGCAGGGCCTGGTCCGGGCGCAGCACCTCCTCGCTCGCACTGACCAGTCGCTGGACCAGCTTGGCCGGTGGCCTCCTCATGCGGCCAATCATAGCCCTTGATCTCGATCAGAGTCTGGACTGTGGTCCAAGAGTGGATTACAGTCTGTACTGTGATCCAAGATCGGCACAGCCCCGGCATCCGCTGAGGCATAGCTAGCAACGGATCTGGAGGGGTCATGAATGCGAAATGGACGAGCGATGACGTGCCCGGCCAGCAGGGCCGGGTAGCCGTGGTCACCGGCGCGAACACCGGCATCGGGTTCGAGACCGCCCGGGTCCTCGCCGCGCGCGGTGCGTCGGTGGTGCTGGCAGTGCGGGACATCGAGAAGGGCAAGCGCGCCGCCGCCCGCATCGCCGGCACCGCTCCTGGCGCGGACGTCATGGTCCAGCCCCTCGACCTGGCCTCGCTGGATTCCATCCGCGCCGGCGCAGGCGAGCTGCGGGCCAGGCACCCGCGGATCGACTTGCTGGTCAACAACGCCGGGGTGATGCTCACGCCCAGGCAGACGACCCGTGACGGGTTCGAGCTGCAGTTCGGGACCAACCACCTGGGGCACTTCGCCCTCACCGGGCTGCTGCTCGAGCAGATGCTGCCGGTGCCGGGCTCCCGCGTGGTGACGGTCAGCAGCCTCGTGCACCGCATCGGGGCCCGGATCAACTTTGGCGACCTGCAGGGGGAGCGGTCCTACAGCCGGGTGGCCGCGTACAGCCAGTCCAAGCTGGCGAACCTGATGTTCACCTACGAGCTGCAACGCCGGCTGTCCGTCGCGGGCACCATCATCTCGGTCGCCGCCCACCCAGGCCTCGCCGGCACCGAACTGGGGCGCAACCTCCCCGCGATCGTCGCGTTCAGCTACGCGTGGGTGAGCCAGAAGGCAGCGATGGGCGCACTGCCCACGCTGCGCGCCGC
>JAOPYP010000563.1 GCA_025964635.1 Actinomycetes bacterium
CCATCGCGTCGAGCACGCCGATCGGGTTGCGCTGGGACAGCTCCCGGTCGGCGCAGGCCAGCAGGTCCGCCATGATCGCGAGGGCGGCCCGGCCCGCCGCCCCGGTCACGAACGGCCCGTCCTCCCCGGGGGGCGCTCCGGCGGCCACGCAGATCGCGCTGAACATCAGCAGCGCATGCGGCCCGCCCAGGCAGAGCGCAGTCGGATGAGCCCGGGCCGCCTGGCAGGCGTGCGCCCAGCTGGCGGGCCGCGCCTCCATCAGGTCCGGCCTGGCCACCGCGACCTGGGCGGCGGCGTCCAGCGGCAGCGCCCACGGCCGGCCGTCCAGCACGTAGCTGCCGTAGGACGCGCCGACCGACGCCGACCGCCAGCCGGACAGCTCCGGCTCGCTGAACACCTCATCCAGCGGCAGCAGGGCGCCATCGCGGATCGCCTCGCCGAGCCCCGGGTGGTCCACGACCAGCAGGTCGAAGTCGTCGGCCAGGGTGCGCAGCGGGCCGGACTCGAATCCCTCCAGGGGCTGGCGCAGCCAGCGGACCGACACATCCGGTTCCAGCGTCCCGGCCAGCGCGTCCAGCACCAGGTAGCCCCGTGGATGGTCCCAGGTCAGCCCGGTCAGCCGGACCGTCATGAGACGTCCCCGGGCCGGGCCACCCGGTGGGGCGCACGGGCCGCCCCGGGCTCGCTGACCCCCGCGGGCGCGCTGTCCACCGGGAGCTCACTGGCCGGTGACGCCTGGCCGGCCGCCTCGGGCGCGGCGACCACGCCGCCCGCGGCCAGCCGGTCCACCGACTCGCCGTCGTAGCCCAGCTCGCCCAGGATCTCCCGGGTCTGCTCGCCGGCCAGCGGCGCGCCGCGGTACACCTGCGGCGGGGTGGCGCTGAAGCGGTAGGGGAAGCCGGGCGTGGTGACCCGTCCCTCGGTCGGGTGGTCGTAGCTGACCAGCGAGCCGTTGTGCCGCACCTGCGGGTCGGCCACCACGTCCGCGTAGTCGTAGACCGGGCCGGCCCAGATGCCGCGCGCGTCGAACTCGGCCAGCCACCCGGCCGTGCTGCGCTCCGGGAGCCGGGCCCGGACCAGCGCGGTGATCTCGTCGCGCCTGGTGTGCCCGTCCGCGTCGTCGTCCATCCCGGCGAACTCCGGGATGCCCAGCACCTCGCCGAGCTCGGCCAGCGGCGGGAAGGCCAGGGCCAGGTACCCGTCCGCGGTCGCGAACGTGCCGTACGGCGCCCGGATATAGGTGTGCCCGTGCACCTCCCCGCCGCGGTGCTGGGGGACCCCGCCCACGGTGTAGATCGACAGCTCCTGGGCCTGCACCGCGATCGCGGAGTCCAGCATGTTGACCGTGACCAGCTGCCCCTCCCCGGTGCGCTCCCGGTGCAGCAGGCCGGCCAGGGCCCCCTCGAACGCGCCGTACCCGGTGATCGCGTCCACCGCGTAGGTGCCCGCGGGCGCGGGCGGGTCCGAGGCGCGGCCCACGTTGAGCATGGCCCCGCTCATCGCCTGCAGCAGCATGTCCTGGCCCGGCCGGTTCACGTACGGGCCGCTCTCGCCGTACCCGGAGATCGACACGTACACGATGTCCGGCCGCACGGCCCGGATGGACTCGTAGTCCATGCCCAGCCGCTCGGCCACCCCCGGCCGGTAGTTCTGCAGGAACACCTCGCTGCGCCGGGCCAGCTCCAGCACGATCTCCCGGCCCTCGGCCGACTTCAGGTTGACCGCGAGGCTGCGCTTGTTCCGGTTCAGCGACAGGAACGACGCGTTGATCTGATGCCCGGCCGCACCCCCGGCCGGGGTGTGCCGCTGCCACTCGCCGCTGACCGGCTCGACCTTGACCACGTCCGCGCCCAGATCACCGAGGCGCATCGCCGCCAGCGGCCCGGCCATGGCGATGGTCAGGTCGATGACCCGGTAGCCGGACAGGATGCCCATCTGCTCTCCTTAGCGGGGCCGGAACACGGAACCCGGCCGGAAGACGGAGCGGCGCCCGGGCAGCTCGCGGGGCCGCGGCACCGGGCAGCCCCCGGACACGTGGCGGGCCGGCAACACTTACCGGGCCCGGAACACGGGCGGCCGGCGCTCGGCGAAGGCCGCCCGGCCCTCGGCGGCGTCCTCGGTAGCGAAACAGATCGTCTGCAGCTGGCGCTCGTAGTCAATGGCCCGGCCGAGCGGCATCTCGAACGCGGCGCGCAGGGTCCGCTTCGCGGTCTGCGCGGCGATCGGCGCCCGGCCGGCGATGGTGGCGGCCAGCTCCCGGGCCCGGCCGTCCAGGTCCGCTGCGGGCAGCACCTCGCTGACCAGGCCCCAGCGCAGAGCGGTCGCGCTGTCGATGGGGTCGCCGGTGAGCAGCATGACCGCGGCGTTGCCCGGGCCGATGCTGTGCGCGAGCAGCGGGGACATCCCGCCGCCGCCGATCCAGCCCAGCTTGATCTCCGGGGCGGCGAACGTGGCCGGCTCGGCGGCGAGCCGGATGTCGCAGGCCAGGGCCAGTTCCAGGCCGCCGCCCAGGGCGTACCCGTTCACCGCGGCGATGACCGGCGGGCGCAGCAACCGGATCGTGTCGCAGTAGTCCGGGCGGTTGCCGAACTCCCACGGGCTCGCGTAGTCGTCCAGCCCGGCGATGTCACTCCCGGCGCAGAACGCCCGCCCGGTGCCGGTGAGGACGACCGCACGCACCTCCGGCTCCTCGTTCAGGTGAGTGACGTGGCTCATCAGCGCCGCGGTCATCGACGGCGTGAACGCGTTGAGCTTGGCGGCCCGGTGGAGGGTGAGCACGGCGACCTGGCCCTGTATGTCCAGGTACACCTGGCCGGGATCAGCGGTCATGGTGGGCCTGCTCCTTCCGCGTTCTGCTCGCGGATCAGGTCCGCACGGGCGCCCTCGACGATCTCGCGCATCGCGGCCTCCGCCTTACGGTGGTGGCCCCGCTGGATGGCCTCGGCCACCTGCTGGTGGGCGGGCAGCGTCTCCCGGTTGTGCGCGACCGAGTGGGTGTGCAGCGGGCGGATCGCGCCGAGCGCCACGCTGACCACGTCGTGGATGTACAGCAGCAGGTCGTTGTGGCAGGCCGCGAACACGGCCCGGTGGAAGGCCAGGTCGGCCGCGACGAACTCGTCCGGCGCCTCGACCGTGGCCCACAGCGCGCTCATCGACGCGGCGATCACCCCGCGCTGGGCCGCGCTGGCTGACTCCGCGGCCAGCCGCGCGGCGCCCGGCTCCAGCGCGACGCGCAGGTCGGCCAGGGCCCGGATGTCCGCCGGGCTGGCGTCCTCGGAGTACCTCCAGCGCAGTATGTCCGGGTCGAGCAGGTTCCATGATTCACGCGGGCGGACCCGGGTCCCGGCGCTGGTCCGGCTCTCCAGCAGTCCCTTGCCCGCCAGCACCTTGACTCCCTCGCGCAGCGCGGAGCGGCCCACCTCGAACCGGCTGACCAGCGCGTCCTCGGTGGGCACCGGGCTGCCCGGGCCGAGTTCGCCGCGCACGATCGCCGCCCCCAGCGCGTGCACCACCTGGGCGTGCCGGGCCTGGCCCGGATAGGCGGCGGTCATGGGCGGCGCTCCGATCCTGGTCGGGTGTTCCTGGCCGGATGGCGTGCTCCGCCCTGGTCAGGGTGCTGCGTCGGCGTGATGACCAGTCCGACGTTACGGTCCTGGCCCGCAGACGTCAACACGTTCATCAGATGAAGTTCCTCATTAGTCTGATGAACCGTTGACGCGATCGGCCCGCCGCCGTACGCTGCCCGGTGAGTGGCCGGCGTGGGCCGCCGGACCGGGCGGAGGGAGACCGGGTGCAGCTGATCAGGTACCGCGCGGGCGGCGGCGCCGCGCAGGCCGGGGTGCTCGACGCTGACCGGGTCCGGCCGCTGCCCGGCGTGGCGGCCATGGCCGACCTGCTCGCCCGGCCGCTCTCCTGGATCCGCGGCGCGTGCGAGACCCTGCTCGCCGGGACCGGCCCGGACGGACTTTCGTTGCGGGAAATTACGGTGCTCGCGCCCGTGGACGGGGCCACCGAGGTGTGGGCCGCGGGGGTGACCTACGAGCGGAGCATGCACGCCCGGGTCCAGGAAAGCCAGGATTCCGCCGACATTTACGACCGGGTGTACACGGCGCCGCGGCCCGAGCTGTTCTTCAAGTCGGCCGCGTGGCGGGTGGCCGGTCCCGGGGACCGGGTCAGCGCGCGCGCCGACTCTCAGGTGGACGTGCCCGAGCCGGAACTCGCCGCCGTGCTCAACGCCGACGGCGAGGTGGTCGGCTACACGATCTGCAACGACATGAGCTCCCGCTCGATCGAGGGGGAGAACCCCCTCTACCTGCCCCAGGCCAAGATCTACCTGGGTGGCTGCGCGGCCGGCCCGGGGATCCGGCCCGCCTGGGAGCTCGAGGACCCGTACGGGCTCACCATCGGGATGACCATCCGCCGGGACGGGGAGGCCGCCTGGACCGGCCAGGCCAGCACGGCCGGCCTGCGCCGGACCGTGAGCGAGCTGGCCACATTCCTGTTCCGGGAGGACGAGTTCCCGGCGGGCGTGGTCCTGTCCACCGGCACGTCCCTGGTCCCGGACCTGCCATTCACGCTGCGGGCGGGTGACGAGATCCGCATCTCGATCTCGGAGATCGGCGAGCTGGTCAACCACGTGGTCCGCGGTAAGGCCGCCCTCCGCGCCTGACCCGCCGGCCCGCAGCCGCCGGGCAGGTTCCGCCGGCCGGGGCCGCTGACGTCCGCCGCTCCGCGCGAGCGTTTGCTCATCTTGTTAACATCTGCTCAACTCAGAGAAGGGCAGTGTTCCCGGGCTCGCGGGACAGCCTGCCGCCGTTGCCGGCCTGCTCCGGCGGCACGAGACCACGAGGCCGGACCAGCCGCCGACCACCGGGAGGGCCTCATGCCTGCCGCCACGTCCACCGGTGCCAGCGGCGTCATCGACCTCGCCCTGGCCGGGGCGGCCGTCGTGGTGACCGGCGCGGGCAGCGGGATCGGGGCGGCCACTGCCCGGCTGCTCGGCGCGGCGGGCGCGTCCGTGGCGCTGGCCGGCCGGCGCGAAGCGCTGCTCCAGCAGACGGCCGAGGCGGTCGTCAAGGCTGGCGGCCGCGCCGTCACGATACCGGCCGACCTGGCGGACCCGGCCAGCCCGGGCCGGGTCATCGCCTCGGCGATGGCCGCCTTCGGCCGGATCGACGGCCTGGTCAACAACGCGGCCATGTGCCAGCACCGGCCGCTGGCTGAGTGGGACACCGCCGGGTTCGATGAGCAACTGGCGACGAATATCCGGGCCCCGTACTTCCTCATCCAGGCCGCCCGGCCCGCGTTGCGGGAGTCCCGGCTCAAGTCGGTGGTCAACATCAGCTCGTCCTCGGGGACCCTGCGGCAGTCCGGGCAGTCCGTGTACGGGATGACCAAGTGCGCGCTGGATTACCTCACCCAGTCCCTGGCCGGCGAGCTGGCCCCGGACCGGATCCGGGTCAACTGCATCGCGCCCGGGCCGGTCGATACCCCCATCCACGCCACGTGGGCCGACGATCTGGACGAGGCTTACCGGTGGCTGGAGAGCCAGGTGCCGCTGGGCCGGATTGGCGACCCGGCCGACCTGGCCCGCTGGGTCGCCCTGCTGCTCAGCCCGGTGTCGTCGTTCCTGACCGGGGTGGTGCTGCCGGTGGACGGGGGGCAGGTGATCCCGCGCGCCTGAGACGGGGGATGCCTGAGACGGGGATGCCTGAGACGGGGGATGCCCGAGACGGGGGAACGGCCGCCGGTGAATCCGGCGCGAGAAGCAAGGTGACTCAGTGAAAACGGACCGAGGCGACGACGCCGGGCGGTGGAGCTCGGAGGAACTGCTGCTGCGGGCGGCCTGGTACTACTACAAGGACGAGCTCACGCAGGATGAGATAGCCCGGCGGCTGTCGATGTCCCGGGCGTCAGTGGGCCGGCTGCTCGACCGGGCCAGGAAGGTGGGGCTGGTCTCTATCAGCCTGAACACCGAGTACCTGGACGCGTTCGAGCTGAGCGGTGAGCTGCGCAAGACGTTCGGCCTGTCCGAGGCGCTGGTGGTGCCCGATCACGAGACGGAGCCCGCGGACCACCACGCGCTGAACGCCCGGGTCGGCCTCGGCGGCGCCCAGTTCATGAGCACCCACCTGCGGCCGGGCGCCAGCCTCGGGGTCGGCTGGGGCGAGACGGTGTCACGGGTGATCGCGGCGACGAACTTCGGCGCGGTCGGGCCAGTGAACATGGTGACGCTCACCGGCGGCGTGGAGGGCTACCTGCCGACGATCCTTTCCTCCAAGGGGGAGATGGCCAGCGAGTCCGCGGGCGTCACCTCGGCCACCGTCATCCCGAGCCCGATCATGGCGTCCACCCCGGAGCTAGCCGCCGCGCTTCGCGCGGAACCCACCATCCAGCAGGTGCTCAAGCAGGCCGCCGAGGTGGAGCACGCCGTCGTCGGTGTGGGCACGCCGACCGCTGACGCGACGATCGTGCACCTGGGCTACCTGAACCCGGACGATGCCCGCGAGCTGCGGGAGCGGGCGGTGGTCGGGGACATCCTCGGCCAGTTCTTTGACGCCCGCGGCCATGTGGTGGAGCTGCCGATCCACGACCGCCGCATCGGCATCGACGTAGCCGACCTGCGGAACATTCCGAAGGTGGTCGGCGTGGCCGGCGGGACGCACAAGGCCGAGGCGATCCTGGGCGCGCTGCACGGCGGCTTCCTGGACGTGCTGATCACCAACGAGCTGGCCGCGGTGCGCCTGCTCGAGCTGGAGCGGGGCGGCGCGCGGGGCCGCCGGTGACCCCGGCCTGCCGCCGCCGCGGGCGGGCGGCACCGGCCATCACCGGAATCTGGTTCTTGCGGCATCGTCCTCGCCTGGTCAATACTCGGCTGAGCGGATGACCGTCATCTGAGCAAAAGCTCCGCGGGAGGTCGAGGCCAGTGGTCAGCCTCTGGGATCGCCCCTGGACCCGCCCCGGGCTACTGGCCCGGGTGGCGCGATGAGCACCACGGGGACCGCGCCCCGGCTCAGCGCAGGTGTACTGACCGCCGACCTGACCCGGCTGGGTGACGAGCTCGCCGTCCTGCGCGGCACCGGGTGCTGGGCGCATGTGGATGTGATGGACGGGTCGTTCTGCCCGTTGCTGACCGTGGGTCCCGGCTTTGTCGCCGGCGTGGCGGCGACCGGGATACCGGTGGACGCCCACCTGCTGGTGGACGAGCCACGCCGCCTGCTGCCGGACATCGTGGCGGCCGGGCCGGCGGTGGTCACCGTGCACGCCGAGGCCACCCGGCACCTGCACCGGACGATGCAGGAGCTGACCGCGCTCGCGGCGGCCCGGCCCGCCCCGGTGCTTCGCGGCGTCGCGATCAGCCCCGGCACCCCGGTCACCGCGGTCGAGCCGGTCCTGGAGCTCACCGACCTGGTGCTGGTGCTCGCCATCGATCCCGGGTGGCCCGGCCAGCTGCCGGCCGCAAACACCCGGCGGCGGGTGGCCGCGGTCCGCGACCTGGCCGCCGGCCTCGGCCGGCCGATCCTGGTCGGCATCGACGGCGGGCTGACGATGGCGAACGCCGCCGAGATCGCCGGCTGGGGCGCCGATGTCGTGGTCAGCGGGAGCGCCATCTACGACGGCACCGACCCGGCCGGCAACCTGGAGCGCATGCTCGCCCGGCTAGGCATGACGCCGGCCACCACCGGCCCCCGCTGAAAGGAGCACCGATGACCAGCAATGACCAGCACGGGAAGATCGTGGCCCCGCCCACGCCGATGACAATCACCCAGATCGCGGTGGTGGTCCGGGACATGGAATCGGCCCTCAAGAGCTACACGGAGACCATGGGTTGGGGGCCCTGGAGTGTCTTCGAGTACGGGCCGCCGCTGCTGCACGACACCTGGGTGCGGGGCGAGCCAGCCGAGTACCGGATGATCGGCGCGGAGACGTCGGTGGACGGGCTCGGCTTCGAGCTGATCCAGCCGGTCAGCGGGCCGAGCATCTACCAGGAGTTCCTCGATACCCACGGCGAGGGCGTCCAGCACATCGCGTGCATGAAGCACAGCTTCGGCGAGAGCACGCAGGTGCGCGAGCACTGGCGGGACAACGGCGCCGAGGTCCTGATGAGCGGCCGGATCGGCGACACGATCGAGTTCTACTACCTGGACACCGGGCCGATGCTCAAGTTCGTGCTCGAATCGGGCAGCGGGCATGCCATCGACCTCAAGCCGACCTACGTCTACCCGTGACGCACCCCGCCCCGCTGCGGGTCCTGGTCGTCGGGGACAGCTACATGCCGGCCAGCGTGTTCACCGCGGCGCTGGCCGGCCTCGGGGACGCGGTCACCGTGACCGAACTGCAGCTCGGCACGGCCGACCCCGCGCCGCCACGGACCGAGTCTGACCGGTCGCTGCGGGAGTACGCCGGGGACCCGGCCGCCCTGGTGGCCGCGGTGACCGGGCACGACGCGCTGCTGGTCCACGGCGCGCCGGTCAGCGCGGAGGTGCTGGACGCGGCCCCGCTCCGGCTGGTCTGCTGTGCCCGTGGCGGCCCGGTGAACGTGGACGTGGCCGCGGCCAGCCTGCGCGGCATCCCGGTGACCAACGCCCCCGGCCGCAACGCGCAGGCCGTGGCCGAGCTGACGATCGCGTTCGCTCTGCTGCTGATCCGGGGCGTGCCCGCCGCGGCCCGCTACCTGACCGCGGGCGGGCAGCTGGCGGAGAGCACCTACGAGGGCAGCCAGTTCCTGGGCGGCGAGGCGCCCGGACTGACCCTCGGCCTGGTCGGGCTGGGCAACGTCGGCCGGGAGGTGGCCGCCCGGGCCCGGGGGCTGGGCTTCGTGCTGCTCGGCTACGACCCGGTCCCGCCGCCGGTCATCCCGCCCGGCGTGACCATGGTCGGGCTGGACGAGCTGCTCAGCCGGTCCCGGCTCATCTCGCTGCACGCCCGGGCCACGCCGGCCAACCGGCACCTGGTCGGGCCGGACGCCTTCGCCCAGATGCCGCGGGGCGCGTACTTCATCAACACCGCCCGGGAGTCGCTGGTGGACGAGGACGCGCTGGCCGCCGCGCTGGCCACCGGCGGGCTGGCCGGGGCCGCGCTGGACGTAGTGGAGCGCCGCCCGGCCGGGGACCGGCACCCGCTGCTCAACCTGCCCAACGTCATCATCACCCCGCACATCGGCGGCGCCACCACCGAGACGCTGCGCCGCGGGGCGGAGATGTCCGCGGCGGCGGTGGCCGCGCTGGCCGCCGGGGAGGTCCCGGACCACCTGGTGAACCCGGAGGTCCTGGCCCGCCGGGAGGCCGCGCCATGACCGCGGGCCGCCGGGGCGGGCCATATCTGCTCGCGGTGGACGCGGGCACCGGAAGCTGCCGGGCGCTGCTGTTCACCGAGGGTGGTGAGCAGGTCGCGGTCTCGCTCCGGGAGTGGGCCCACCGGGAGCCGCCGGGCGTGCCGGGCGGGCAGGACTTCGACGCCGAGGCGAACTGGCGGGCCATCACTGCGTGCATCCGGGACGCGCTCCGGCTGGCCGGCGCCACCGGGGACCAGGTCGCGGCGGTGGCGGCGACCAGCATGCGCGAGGGCATCGTGCTCTACGACGCCGATGGCACCGAGCTGTGGGCCTGCCCGAACGTGGACAGCCGGGCGGCGCGCGAGGCAGCGGAGCTGATCGACGAGGGCGCCGCCGACCGGATCTTCGCCCAGGCCGGCGACTGGGTGTCGATCACCTCCCCGGCCCGGCTGCGGTGGCTGGCCCGGCACCGTCCCGGCCTGCTGCGCCGGGTGCACAGCCTGGGCATGCTGAGCGACTGGATCGTCTGGCGGCTGGCCCGGGTGCACATCACCGAGCCGTCGTGCGGGTCCAGCTCGGGCATGTTCAGCCTGCCCCGCCGGAGCTGGTCGGCGGAGATCGCGGAGATCTGCGGCCTGCCGCCGGAGGTGCTGCCGGAGGTGGCCGACCCGGGCACGGTGGTCGGCGCGGTCACCGCGGAGGCGGCGGCGCAGACCGGCCTGCGGGCCGGCACCCCGGTAGCCGCGGGGGGCGCCGACACCCAGCTCGGGCTGCTGGGCGCGGGCGTGCGGGCCGGTGAGTTCACCGTGCTGGCCGGCACGTTCTGGCAGAACACCATCCTGACCACCCGGCCGCTCATCGACCCGCAGGTCCGGCTGCGGACGTTGTGCCACGTCACGCCGGGCGAGTGGATGCTGGAGGGCATCGGGTTCTACTGCGGCATGGCGATGCGCTGGTACCGGGACGCGTTCTGCGCCGCCGAGGTCGCGGCTGCGCAGGAGCGCGGCGTGGACCCGTACGTGGTGATGGAAGAGGAGGCGGCCCGGATCCCGCCCGGGTCGAACGGGGTCTACGCGATCCTGTCCAACCTGATGAACGCCCGCCGCTGGCGGCATGCCAGCCCGTCGTTCGTCGGGTTCGACCTGGGTGACCCGGCCGGGTCCGGCCGGGCGGCCGGGATCCGCGCGGTCGAGGAGGCCGCCGCCTACGTGGTCCGCGGGCACCTCGGCATCATCCGCGAGCTGACTGGGGCGCAGGTCAGCGAGCTGACGTTCTCCGGCGGGGCCGCCAAGGGGGCGTTGTGGCCGCAGATCATCGCGGACGTGCTCGGCGTGCCGGTGCACGTGCCGGCCGTGACCGAGAGCAGCGCGCTGGGGGCCGCGCTGTGCGCGGGCACCGGGGCCGGGATGTACGCCGGGCTGACCGACCTCGAAGGCGAGCTCCGCAAGCGGGCCGCCACGTTCGAGCCGCAGCCGGCCGCGGTGGCCGCCTACACCGAGCGGTACGAGCGGTGGCTGGACCTCTACCCGCGGATGCTCGCCCTGTCCGAGGACGGGCTGCTCAACCCGCTGTGGCGGGCCGCGGGCGCCGCCCGGCCGTCCCAACCGGATCGCTGAAGGAGGGTCCTGTGCCCGACATCGACAGCCTGACCGCGGGGGACCGGTTCGCTCCTGCCGTGCCGCCGCGTGCCGAGCCGTACCCGCTGAAGGGCTGCGGCGGGCTGGACTGGGGCATGCAGAGCCGGCTGGCCCGGGTGTTCCGGCCGGCCACCGGCCGCACCGTGATGCTGGCTATCGACCACGGCTACTTCCAGGGGCCGACGACCGGGCTGGAGCGGGTCGACCTGTCCATCGTGCCGCTGCTGCCCTACGCGGACGCCCTGATGGTCACCCGCGGCATCGTCCGGTCCACGATCCCGCCCGCCGCCAGCCCGCCGATCGTGCTGCGCGCCAGCGGCGGCCCGAGCATCCTGGGGGAGCTGTCCGACGAGCAGATCGCGGTCAGCATGGAGGACGCCGCCCGGATCAACGCCGCGGCAGTGGCCGTGCAGGTGTTCATCGGCGGCGAGCACGAGACCCAGTCGGTGCACAACATGACCCGCCTGGTCGACCAGGGCCAGCGGTACGGGATCCCGGTGCTGGCGGTCACCGCGGTGGGCCGGGAGCTGACCCGCGATGCCCGCTACCTCCGGCTGGCCACCCGGATCTGCGCCGAACTGGGCGCGCACGTGGTCAAGACGTACTACTGCGCGGAAGACTTCGACACGGTCACCGCCGGGTGCCCGGTGCCGGTCGTCATGGCCGGCGGCACGAAGCTGCCCGAGCGGGAGGCGCTCGCGATGGCCTACCGCGCCATCACCGAGGGTGCCGCCGGGGTGGACATGGGCCGCAATATTTTCCAGAGCGAGCACCCGGCGGCGATGATCCAGGCGGTCAGCGCGATCGTGCACCAGCAGGCCAAGCCACAGGCGGCCTACGACCACCACCTAACGGGCCGTCCGGGCCAGGGCCAGCAGGAGGAGCAGAGATGAGCCGGGCCATGACGAAACTGACCCCACCCGCGCCGGTCACGCTGGCGGAGTTCGACGAGCTCTTCGAGGCGGTCAGGAACTGGGGCCGCTGGGGGGACGACGATGAGCTCGGCACGTTCAACTACATCACCCCGGACACGGTCCGGGCCGCGGCCGCGCTGGTCCGGTCCGGCCGGCGGGCGACGATGGCGATCCCGATGAACACGGCGGCCGGCCCGGACAACCCGAGCCCGGTCACCCACCACGTGGTGCAGGGGCACGACATCGACATCGGCTCCAGCGGGGTGACGTTCGCCACCGACTACGTCGGGCTGGCCTTCCACGGCGACTGCCACACCCACATGGACGCGCTGTGCCACATCGCGTACAAGGGCCAGGTGTACAACGGGCACCCGGCCCAGCAGGTGCTGACCACGCGGGGCGCCACCGCCCTGGACGTCACCACCTATCGCGACGGCCTGGTCGGCCGGGGCGTGCTGCTGGACGTGCCCCGCTACCGGGGCGTGCCGTGGCTGGAGCCGGGTGAGGCGGTCACCCGGGCCGAGCTGGAGGCGGTCGAGGTGGCGCAGGGCGTCCGGCTCGGCGAGGGGGACATCCTGGTGTTCCGCACCGGGCACCATCGGCGCCGCCTGGAGCTGGGCGCGTGGAGCAACGACTACCCGCCCGCCGGGGAGGGCAAGGCCGGGCTGCACGTCGACACCATCCCGTGGATGCACGAGCGCCGGATCGCCGCGTTCCTGCCCGACGGCGATGGCGAGACGGTCCCGAGCAACGTCGAGGGCGTGCTGTACCCGATCCACCCGCTGCAGGTCACCGCGATGGGCATGCTGGCCGCCGACAGCCTGCAGCTGGAGGACGTGGCCCGGGCCTGTGAGGACGAGGGCCGGTTCGAGTTCATGGTCGTCGGACTGCCGCTCCGGCTGCCGGGCGGCACCGGCTCCCCGTGGAACCCGATCGCGATCTTCTAGGGGGCAGGGATGGAACGGCGCTTCGAGGGCAAGGTCGCGCTGGTCACCGGCGCGGCGACCGGGATCGGGCGGGCCGCGGCGGTGCGGCTGGCCGCCGAGGGCGCGCTGGTGGCGGTGAACCACCGGCCGGAGCAGGACCCGGCCGGGACGCTCGGGCAGATCGCCGAGGCCGGCGGCAAGGGGTTCGGCATGGCCGCCGACATGCGCGACCCGGCGCAGGTCACGACGATGGTGGCCGAGGTGGCCGGCCGGGGCGGCCGGCTCGACTGCGTGGTGTCCAACGCGGCCGTCAACCCGTTCATGGCCTGGGACGAGACGAGCGTCGACGATTTCAACCTGCTGTTCGAGACCAACGTGCGGGGCACCTGGGTGGCCTGCACCGAGGGGGCCAGGCAGATGATCCGGGAGGGGCACGGCGGGGCGATCTGCTGCGTCAGCTCGATCTCGGCCCACGTCGGCGCGCCCGGGCAGACCGCGTACTGCGGCACCAAGGGCGCCATCAGCATGCTGGCCAAGGCCCTCGGCCGCGACCTCGGCGAGCACGGCATCCGGGTCAACGCGGTGGAGCCGGGCTGGGTCAAGACCGACATGAGCGCCCCGCTGACCGCCGACCCGGAGGCGCTGCGTTACTACACCGAACGGGTCGCGCTGCACCGCGGCGCGGAGCCCGCGGAACTGGCCGCCGCCATCGCCTGGCTGCTGTCGCCCGACGCCAGCTACGTCACCTCGGCCACGCTGCTGGTCGATGGGGGCTTCATCGTGAACGCCGAGCTGTGAGGAGATCGCCGGTGCCGGATCCAGCACAGATCCTGCGGGAGGCCTACGAGCAGGTCAGGCGGGACTACGGCGCGGCCATCGGGCAGCGCCGGGCGGACCTGGTCACGCCCGCCCTGGTCCTGGACCTCGGCGCGGTGCAGCGCAACATCGACCACATGGCCAGCGAGCTCAAGCAGATGGGTGCGGCCGTGATCCGCCCGCACTACAAGGCGCACAAGAACCCGGACATCGCCCGCCGCCAGGTGGCGGCGGGCGCGGGCGGGCTGTCCATGGCCACCGTGTGGGAGGCCGTGGTGCTCGCCGCGGCCGGGTTTGACGACCTTTTCGTGGTCAACACCGTGGCGCACCCGGCCAAGCTCCGGGCGCTGGCCGGGCTGGCCCGCGATCACCGGGTCCTCGTCGCGGTGGACGAGGCGGGCAACGCCGCGGACCTCTCGGCGGCGGCCGTCGCGGCCGGGTCCACGCTCGGCATCATGATCGAGGTGGATACCGGGATGGACCGCTGCGGGGTCGATTCCGCGGCGGACGGGCTGGCCCTGGCCCGGCAGGTGACCGGCCTGCCCGGGCTGCGCCTGGAGGGGATCACCGGCTACGAGGGGCACTGCTCGCTGACCCGGGACAATGACCTGCGGCACGAGCGGCAGCGGCTGGCGATGACGTTCTTCACCGGCGTGGCGGCGCTGCTGGAAGCGGACGGCATCCCGTGCCCGATCCGGTCGGCGGGCGGGATCGCGACCTGGAACTGGACCGCGGCCTTCCCCGGCATCACCGAGATCCAGGCCGGGACCTACGTGGTCATGGACAACTTCCATGGCGTGATGGTGCCCGGCTTCGAGCACTCGCTCACCGTCCAGGCCACCGTGATCAGCCGGCAGAGCGGCAAGGTCATCGTGGACGCGGGCAGCAAGTCGGTCGCCGACCCGGCCGACGTGACGATCGCCGGGCATGACCTGCCGGTGTTCCGGTTCGACGAGGAGCACGGCATGTTCGACGCGGCCGGCGGCTCCCCGCTGCGGGTCGGCGACCCGGTGGCCCTGGTGCCCGGGTACTCGCCGAGCACGGTCAACTGGTACGACGCCTACCACGTGGTGCAGGACGGCGTGGTGGCGGACATCTGGCCGGTCATCCCGCGCGGGCCGGGCCATCACGGCCTGGCGTGAGCCGGGCGGCCCGGCCCCGGTGACGGATCGGGCGGCGGGGACCTTGCCAAGATCCACCGGCTGGGTCGATACTCCTGTGAACGGATGACCATTCCGTGAGCGAATGCTCTGCACTCGAGTGAGCCTGTTCCCGGTGGGTGGCAGGAAGGAGTCTCACGGTGGCAGTCGAGGCTGGTCAGTCAAGTAAGGGCACCGTCGCGTCCGAGCTGCGGGAGAACGCTGTCGGCCTCCCCGGCATCCTGATGCAGGGCATCGCCACCATCGGCCCCTCGTTCGCGATCCTCGCGTCGTTCGTGTTCATCGTGGGCTTCGCCGGGATCGTGACGCCCTGGGCATTCCTGTTCGGCGGCATCCTGCTGGGGCTCCAGGCCCTGTCGGCGGCCCAGCTGGCCAAGGTGTTCCCGTCCGCGGGCGGCTGGTACACCTGGATCGCCCGGGCCTTCCATCCGCGCGCCGGGTTCTTCGCCGGGGTGCTGTTCTCCGTCTGGCTGCCGCCGGTGGCCACGCTCACCATGTCGTTCCTGGCCAAGACGGTGCTGGAGCCGTCGATCAAGGCCGAATGGGGGGTGGACATCCCGTGGTGGATCTGGGTGGTCGCCGGGGTGGCGCTGGTGATCTTCTTCGCCTACAAGGGCATCGCCATCTCCGAGAAGGCGCTGATCATCACCGGCGGCATCGAGATCGTGATCATGGTGGCGCTGGCCTTCACCGGGCTGGCCTCGCCCGGCCCGGGCGGGTTCAGCTGGGCCCCGCTCAACCCCGGTCACTTCGGCCTGGCCGGCAACTTGTTCCTCGGCGTGGTGTTCTCCATCTTCGCGTTCAGCGGCTGGGAATCCACCGGGCCGCTGGCCGAGGAGAGCAGGAATCCCAAGCGCAACGTCCCGATCGGCCTGGTCGGCTCGGTCGCCGTCCTGACGGTCTACTTCGTATTCGTGACCTGGGGTTACCTGGTCGGTATCGGCACCAGCAAGGTGGGCAGCATCCCCACCGCTGCCGCCTTCCCGGTCGCCACCATGGCCCAGCGGGTATGGGGCGGCGCGTGGGTGCTGCTGCTGTTTGCGCTGCTGAACTCGGCCATCGCGCTGTCCATCGCGTGCTTCAACGGCGGGACCCGGACCTGGTACGCGATGGGCCGCTCCGGGGTGCTGCCCAAGATGGTCGGCAAGGTCAACGCGAAGCGGAAGACTCCCGACAACGCGATCGCCCTGCAGATAGGCGTGCAGGTTATCGCGTTCGTGTGCGTGCTGATCTGGGGCGCGACGGACGTGTTCTTCTCCTGGGCGAACGCGATCACCATCGGCCTGGTGCTCATGTACCTGCTGTGCAACATCGGGGTGGTCAGGTACTACCTCACCGAGGGCCGCGCCCAGTTCAACCTGCTGCTGCACCTGGTCGTCCCGGTAGTCGCCTCGGCCGCGGGGATCCTGGTCGTCTGGAAGTCCTACTTCTCCCCGTTCACCAGCACCGGGCCGGTGTTCTGGGGCCTGATGACCTTCATCGTCGTCCTCGTGCTCACCGTGGTCATCCTGATCTACCTCAAGGTCACTGGCAAAGAGGACTGGATGCGCCGGGCGCAGCTGGTGTTCGAGCAGACCGGCGGCCACTAAGGGCAGGCCGGCGGGTGGCGGGCTGGTGACCGAGGCGGCCGTGCCGCAGCCCGGGCGGCTGCACGGGCGGGTCGGGCTGATCACCGGCGCGGCCAGCGGCATCGGCGCGGCGGGCGCGGAACTGTTCGCCGCACAGGGAGCGGCCCTGGTCCTCGTCGACGTGGACGCCGCCCAGGGGAACCGGGTCGCCGAGGCGATCAGCGCCCGGGGCGGCCGGGCCGCGTTCGTGGCGGGCGACGCGGCGAGCCCGGATGATGTGTCCGGTGCGGTCCGCCTCGCCGTGGCCACGTTCGGCCGGCTCGACCTGCTCTGGGCCAACGCCGGGACCGGCGTGGCCAAGACGGTGCCCGAGACGACGCTGGCGGAATGGGAGCGGGTGCTGGCCGTCAACCTGACCGGGGCCTTCCTGCTGGCGAAGTTCGGGATCCCGGAACTGGCCGCGGCCGGCGGCGGCACCATGGTCATCACCGGCTCGGCGAACTCGTTCGTGGCCGAGCGCAGCTGGGCTGCCTACTGCGCCAGCAAGGGCGGCCTGCTGATGCTCTGCCGGGCACTGGCCCTGGACCACGCGGCCGACGGGATCCGGGTCAACATCGTGTGCCCCGGCTCGGTCGCTACCCCGCTGCACGAGGCCTGGCTGGCCACCCGGCCCGGCGGGCGGCCGCTGGCCGAGGCCCGGGACGAGGACCGGGCCGCCCATCCGCTGGGGCGGTTCGCCGACCCGGCCGAGGTGGCCCAGGCGGCCCTGTTCCTGTCGTGCGCGGAATCGAGCTTCACCACGGGCTCGCCGCTGCTGGTGGACGGGGGCGTGACGGCGTGAGGCACCCTCGTGGCCGATTACTCGATCTGGGTGATCGAGTTCGCCCGGGCGCGCTCACCGCTCGGGTTGCTGCTGCACGGCCAGGCCGGCGACCGGGAGATCCCGTACTGCTTCACGGTGCTGCGCAGCGCGGAGCACACGATCCTGGTCGACTGCGGCTACCAGGACGCCGGCCGCGGCCGAGAACTCGCGGACGAGGACGGGATCACGATGTGGCGCGACCCGGCCGAACTGCTCGCCCGGGCCGGTGTGGCGCCCGGCGACGTCGACGCGATCCTGGTCACGCACGCCCACTTCGATCACCTCGGAAACGTCGCGGCCTTCCCCAACGCCACCGTCTATATCCAGCGGCGCGAGGTGGAGAAGTGGTCCTGGGCGGTCAGCCTGCCGCGGAGCATGGACTGGCTGAAGCAGGGCGTCAGCATCGACGACCTGGCCACGCTGCTGCGCCTGGCCGGCGACGGGCGGCTGCGGCTGGTGGACGGACCCGGCCCGGACGTGTTCCCGGGCATCAGCCTGGTGCCCGACTTCGATACGCACACCTACGGCCACCAGCACGTGGTGATCCGCAACGAGTCCTCGGGCGTCTGGGTGGTGCCCGGTGACGTGATGTACCTGTACGCGAACATCGAAGGGGTGGACGGTGATGGCCGGTACGTCCCCATCGGCCTGGCCATGGGCAGCCAGGAGAACTGCATGCTGGCCCTGGGCGAGCTGATGCGGGTGACCGGGGGTGAGACCAGCCGCATCCTGCCCGGGCATGAGCGGCTGCTGTGGGACCGTCACCCGTCCCGCCGCTACCCGGAAGGCCTGCACGTGGCCGAGGTATGCCTGCGCCCCGGGGAGGCGAGCCGGCTGCCGCGCGGGGACATCCCCCCGGCGGGCGGGGGTGACCCCGGATGAGCTCCTCGGTGTTCCACCGTGACCTGCGCGCGGCCTACCCGTCGGTGGTCAGCGCCGAGGGCATGTACCTGACCACCGGGTCAGGGCAGCGCATCCTCGACGCGGTCGGCGGCGCGTCGACCGTGGTGCTCGGGCACGGCGTGCGCGAGATCACCGACGCGGTCGCCCGGCACGGCAGCGAGCTCAGCTTCACCTACGGCGCGACGTTCACCAACCCGTGGCAGGAGCAGCTGGCGGAGGCGCTGGTGGCGATGAACCCGGAGATCGCCGCCCGGGTGTACTTCGCCTCCGGGGGCTCGGAGGGTGTCGAGACCGCGGTGAAGATGGCCCGCCAGTACCACCTGCAGTGCGGCCGCCCGGGCCGGCACAAGGTCATTGCGCGCTGGCAGAGCTTCCACGGCAGCACGCTCGCCACGCTGTCGCTGTCCGGCCGCCCGGCCTGGAGGGAGCCGTTCCTGCCGCTGCTCCCCCCGGCCCCGCACATCGTGCCGCCGTACTGCTACCGCTGCCCGCTGGGGCAGGCGTACCCGGGCTGCGGCGTGGCCTGTGCCGATGACCTGGAGCGGACGATCGTCATGGAGGGACCGGACAGCATCGCCGCGTTCATCGCAGAGCCGGTCATCGGCTCGACCGTCACCGCTGTGGTCCCCGTCCCGGAGTACTACCGGCGGATCCGCGAGATCTGCGACCGGTACGACGTGCTGTTCATCGCCGACGAGGTGCTGACCGGCTACGGCCGCACCGGCCGCTGGCTGGCCATCGAGCACTGGGGCGTGGCCCCGGACATCGTGGTCATGGGCAAGGGCATCAGCAGCGGCTATGTCCCGCTCGCGGCGGTGCTGGCCTCCCAGCGGGTGGTCGACGCGTTCACCGCGGGCTCGGGCACGTTCAGCCACGGGTTCACCTACAGCGGCAACCCGTTCTGCACGTTCGTCGGCCTGCAGGTGCTGCGGTACGCGCTCGCCCACCAGTTGTTCGAGGGGGTGGCCGCGAAGGGCCAGCACCTGCGCACGGCGCTCGGGCACCTCGCCGGGCGGCATCAGATCATCGGCGACGTGCGCGGGCTGGGGCTGTTCGCCGGCCTGGAGATCGTGGCCGACCGGGCCAGCCGGGAGCCGTTCCCGGAGAAGGCCGGCCTCACCCGCAGGATCGTGCGGGGGGCCCTGGAGCGGGGTGTCCTCATCCTGCCGGGGGTGGCGGGCGCCAACTACGGCCGGGGCGGTGACCACATCCACCTGAGCCCGCCCTACATCATCACGCCGGCCGAGATCGACCTGGTCGCCCAGGTCCTGGACGAGACGCTGACCGAGATCGAGGCTTCGCTCTAGTGGCCGGCCGGCCACGCGTGCTGATCACGTCGGGCGACCCGGGCGGCGTCGGCCCGGAACTGGTCCTCCGCGCGCTGGCGGATCCGGGGACCAGCGGGCTCGCCGAGTTCACCGCCGTCGGCAACCCGGCGGACTTCGAGCGGGCCGCGGCGGCGCTCGGCCTGCCGCTGCCCCGCATCCACCCGGCGGGCGAGCCGGGAGGCGGTCCGGACGGCGCGCCCAGCCCGGTGCCGCTTGG
>JAOPYP010000574.1 GCA_025964635.1 Actinomycetes bacterium
GGCTGCCCGCGGCGGGCCGTCCCACGCGCCCAGCGCGCAGAACCCTGGGACACCGCCGCAGAGTGCACAGAATCTGCCGGCTGCCTCAGCTCTGCAGGCGCAGCCGGGCCTTTCCGAGCCGCAACGAGGCCCCGGTCCGGGCCAGCGCCAGCCGGGAGGGCCGGCGCAGCCGGGCGGGACCGGGCAGCAGACCATGCCCGGCCAGGCCATGCCGGGCCAGCCGGGCATGCCAGGCCAGCCGGGCATGGGTGGCCAGCAGAGCATGGGCGGGCAGCAGAGCATGGGCGGCCAGCAGGGCATGGCCGGCCAGCAGGGCATGAGCGGCGGCCCGGGTCAGCCTGGGAACCCGGCAGGGCCACCCAGTGGGCCGGCGCAGCAGTCCATGCCCGGCCAGGGCATGGGCGGCCAGCCGGGCATGTCCGGCCAGCCGATGTCCTCGCAGTCCTACGCGCCGCAGTCGCTGCCGCCTCAGTCTCCGCCCAGTCAGGGAATGCCCGCCCAGGGCATGCCGTCCCACCAGAACGGGAGCGGCCAGCCGGGCATAGGCGGCCAGCCGGGCATGCCCGGTCAGTCCATGCCAGGCCAGCCGAACATGGGCCAGCCGAACATGGGCCAGCCGAACATGGGCCAGAGCGGGCCGGGGCAGCAGAGCATGCCCGGCCTGCACGCGGCGCCGCCCGCGCCCTCGTCCCCCGGGCTGCCGGACCCGCGGGTGCGCGGCGCCCACGCCCAGTCGACCCCGTCCGCCAATCAGAACCCATACCAGGCGCCCCCGGCCTCGTTCCGCGGCCCGGCCCAGGACGTGCCGTCCCGGCCGTACCAGCCGGGACCTTACGGTGAGCTGCCCTCGGAGCAGATGATGCCCGGGCAGCCGTTCACCCCGCCCGGGCCGGCGTCCCCGGCCGGATCAGGGCAGAACCCGGGCCCGGCGTATGTCCCGCCGCAAAGCCCCTACGGCGCCCCGCACTCGTCATCCGGGCCGCAAACACCGATGCCGCAGGCGCCTATGCAGCAGGCGCCCATGCAGCCGCCGGTGCCACCACCGGCCCCGCCTGGCCCTGGTCAGCACGCTCAGGTCCCGCCGGGCCAGGGGATGCCGCTCGCCGACGCGGTTCAGGCCGCCCACGCCGAGGGGTTTGAGTTCGGCCAGTCCGTGGCCCGGGAGGCCCCGGCGCTGTGGCTGGAGGCGGTCCTGGCCCGCAAGCCGCGGATGCCGTCTGACCTGGAAGCAAGGCTGCTCCAGGACTCGGCGCTGCCGATCGACTCGCTGCTGCACGACGAGACCAGGCACGCGCTGCGACGCGGCTTCTGGGATGCCCTGGAGCGTTCGCGCCGATAGCGCCGTTTCCCCGTGAGTGAGTTCGTTCGTGGCGTTGGAAGGGGTCTCGGGTTGGGTACGTCCCAGGACGTGGTGGTGCTGACTCGCGACATGTTCGATGAGATCGAATTCGACGCTGCGGCGAGCGGTGATCACCGCACCGCGGCGGAGCACATGATCAGTCTGGCCGCTACCGGCACCCAGACTGAGGATTTCCCACGCTCTGAGGCGTTCTTGCGGGCGGGCGAGCAGTGGATGCTGGCCGACGAGCCCGCGGCCGCGGCCGAGGTTTTCCGGCAGGCGCTGGCGGACGGCGGCCCGTCGTTCGTCGATCCTCGGGTCCCGCTGGCCCGCGCCCTGTTCATGATGGATAAGGCGGATGAGGCCGAGGCGCTGATCCAGCAGATCGAGCAGGAGAAGCCGGACGACCCGCGGCTCTGCGACCTGGTCGCCGAGCTGCTGGTCGAGCGGTCCGACCTGCACGGCGCGCTGCGCTGGGCGACGACCGGGGTCGGGCTATGGCTGGGCGAGGGCTGGGATCCGGGTACCCCGGCCCAGCCCGCCGCCGGCCCAGCCCAGTTGTCCGCCTCCGGGGACCCGACCGAGCTGCGGCTCCTGCTCACCCTGCGCTACCGGATCCGCGTCGACCTGGGCCTGCCCGAGGACGACTACGACCGGCTGCTGGACGAACTCCCGTCCGGCCCGGCCACCCCGGCCGCGGACAGCTGAGCCCGCCGCACGACCAGCGCGTCCGATGCCGGGTCCAGATCGACCTCGACCCGGTCGCCGTCCAGGATCTGGCCGGACAGCAGGGCCCGGGCCAGCTGGTCGCCGATCGCTGACTGGATCAGCCTGCGCAGCGGCCGCGCACCGTAGATCGGGTCGAACCCGGTGAGCGCCAGCCATTCCCGCGCCGCGGGGCTGACCTGGAGCGTGAGCCGCCGGTCGGCCAGCCGCTTGCCCAGCCGCGCCACCTGCAGGTCCACGATCCGGCTGAGTTCCTCGGTGGACAGCGAGTCGAACAGGATCACGTCGTCCAGCCGGTTGAGGAACTCTGGCTTGAACGTGGCCTGGACGATCTTCATCACCGCGACCCGCTTGGCGTCCTCGCTCAGCGCCGGATCCGCGATGTACTGGGACCCGAGGTTGGACGTAAGGATCAGGATCGTGTTCCGGAAGTCCACGGTCCGGCCCTGGCCGTCGGTAAGCCGCCCATCGTCAAGCACCTGGAGCAGGATGTCGAACACCTCCGGGTGCGCCTTCTCCACCTCGTCGAGCAGCACCACGCAGTAGGGACGGCGCCGGACCACCTCGGTCAGCTGGCCGCCCTCCTCATAGCCCACGTAGCCGGGGGGCGCGCCGACCAGCCGGGCCACCGAGTGCTTCTCGCCGTACTCGCTCATGTCGATGCGGACCATGGCGCGCTCGTCGTCGAACAGGAACTCGGCCAGCGCCTTGGCCAGCTCGGTCTTGCCCACTCCGGTGGGCCCGAGGAACAGGAACGACCCCATCGGGCGGTCCGGGTCGGCCACGCCCGCGCGCGACCGGCGCACCGCGTCGGCCACGGCCTGGACGGCCCGGCCCTGGCCGATGATCCGGCGGCCCAGCTCGTCTTCCATCCGCAGCAGCTTGCCGGTCTCACCCTCGAGCAGCCGCCCGGCGGGGATACCGGTCCAGGACGCCACCACGTCGGCCACGTCGTCCGGGCCGACCTCCTCCTTGACCATCGGCGCCTCGGCGCCGGCCGTAACCGGCGTGTCGTTGCTGGCCGCGGCGGCGGTGGCAGCGGCGATCTCCGCCTCCAGCTTGGGGATCTCCCCGTACCGCAGCCGGGAGGCGATCTCGAAGTCGGCGTCCCGCTCGGCCCGCTCCGCCTGGCCTTCCAGGTCGTCGAGTTGCTTCTTGAGCTCGCCGACCTTGTTCAGGCTGGACTTCTCCCGCTCCCAGCGGGCCACGAGCGCGGTCAGCTGCTCCTGCCGGTCGGCCAGGTCGGCGCGGAGCCGCTCCAGCCGCTCCTTGCTCGCCGGGTCGGCCTCCTTGGCCAGCGCCATCTCCTGCATCTTCATCCGGTCCACGGACCGCTGCAGCTCGTCGACCTCGACCGGCCGCGAATCGATCTCCATCCGGAGCCGCGAGGCGGCCTCGTCGATGAGGTCGATGGCCTTGTCCGGCAGGAACCGGGCGGTGATGTAGCGGTCGGACAGGGCCGCCGCGGCGACCAGGGCCGCGTCGGAGATCTGCACCTTGTGGTGCGCCTCGTAACGTCCCTTGAGGCCGCGCAGGATGGCGATGGTGTCCTCCACCGACGGCTCGCCCACGAACACCTGCTGGAAGCGCCGCTCCAGGGCCGGGTCCTTCTCGATCCGCTCGCGGAACTCGTCCATCGTGGTCGCGCCGACCATGCGGAGCTCGCCGCGGGCCAGCATCGGCTTGAGCATGTTGCCCGCGTCCATCGCGCCCTCGGCCGCGCCCGCGCCGACGACCGTGTGCAGTTCGTCGATGAAGGTGATGACCTCACCGTCGCTCTGCTTGATCTCGTTCAGGACGGACTTGAGCCGCTCCTCGAACTCGCCCCGGTACTTGGCGCCGGCCACCATCGCGGCCAGGTCCAGGGCGACCAGCCGCTTGCCGCGCAGCGACTCGGGCACGTCCCCGGCCACGATCCGCTGGGCCAGGCCCTCGACGACCGCGGTTTTGCCCACGCCGGGCTCGCCGATCAGCACCGGGTTGTTCTTGGTCCGGCGGGACAGCACCTGGATCACCCGGCGGATCTCCGAGTCCCGGCCGATGACCGGGTCGAGGGCGCCGTCCCGGGCCTGCTGGGTCAGGTCGATCCCGTACTTCTCCAGGGACTGGTAGGTCTCCTCCGGATTCTCGGTGGTGACCCGGGCGTGCCCGCGCACCTTCTCGAACGCGCCGAGCAGCTCGTCGGGACCGCCGCCCGCCTTGCGCAGCACGTCCGCGGCCTGGCCGCCGTCAGTGGCCAGCCCGACCAGGAGGTGCTCGGTCGAGACGTACTCATCGCCCATCTCCCGGGCGCGCTTGGCCGCCGTGGCCAGGGCCAGGGACAGCGGCCGCGCCGTGTCCGGCGCGCTGACCGTGGATCCCGCGGCCTTGGGCAGCCGGGCGATCTGGTCCTCAGTGCTGCGGAGCACCGCGGCCGCGTCCGCCCCCACGGCACGCAGCAGCGGCGCCGCGATGCCGCCCTCCTGGCTGACCAGCGCGGCCAGCAGGTGCAGCGGCTCCACGTGCGGGTTGCCCTCGGTGGTCGCCCGTCGGACGGCGTCCGACACGGCCTCTTGGCTCTTTCGGGTGAGCTTGTCGTCCATGGTTGCTTTCTGGGCCCAGTCGGGTCCGGTGGTTTTCGTTGCGGATGATTCGGATGGGTGCGGCGGGTCAGCCGGGCGCGGCGGGAAGCTCGCCCTCGTCCGGGCCGGCCTGCTCGCCCGCCGGCCGCCCGCCGGCGATGGGCAGCGCCCGGC
>JAOPYP010000596.1 GCA_025964635.1 Actinomycetes bacterium
TCGGTGTACTCGCCCTTGCGGCCGCGGATCACCGGGGCCAGCACCTGGAACCGGGCCCCCTCCTCCAGCTCCAGCACCCGGTCCACGATCTGCTGCGGCGTCTGCCGCGCGATCGGCCGCCCGCACACCGGGCAATGCGGCCGCCCCACCCGCGCATACAGCAACCGCAGATAGTCATACACCTCAGTGATCGTGCCCACCGTCGACCGCGGATTCCGCGACGCCGCCTTCTGGTCAATCGACACCGCCGGGCTCAGCCCGTCAATGAAATCCACATCCGGCTTATCCATCTGGCCCAGGAACTGCCGCGCATACGCCGACAGCGACTCCACATACCGCCGCTGCCCCTCCGCGAAAATCGTGTCAAACGCCAGACTCGACTTCCCCGACCCCGACAACCCGGTAAACACGATCATGGAATCACGCGGCAACTCCAGCGACACATCCTTCAGGTTGTGCTCACGGGCGCCACGGACAACAATGCCCTTACGGTCTTTGGCCACAGACGTCAGTACTCCGGTCGTGATGGGTGAACTTTCCTACAACAATTGCGGGACGTGGGTGATTCCGGGGGAGCAGCACCCCCAGGGGGCGGCCAGGACACCCCGGCGTAACGTGATGATCCAGAGTCTCGTGCCATACCCACCGGAGGAGCCATGACCGAGCTGCCTGACCCGCCGCCAGCCGAGCCGTCGGCCTTCCACAAGGACCGCCGCGAGCACGGTGGCCTGCCCCTGCGCCCCGACGACGACCAGCTCGCCGAGCTGGCCGAGGAGGAGCGGGTCGATCTCGGCCTTGATCCGTTCAACCCCGATGAGGTGCCGCCGGCCACCGACGACCCGGTGCCGACGGACATCACCGAGTCCGAGCAGTACCAGGAGGAACGGGAAGAGATCGAGCGGGAAGAAGCCAAGGGAGAGCTCAAGCCGAAGCCAGATCCGTTCCCGCCCACGCGCTACGACCCGTAGGTAACACCGGGGCGCGGCTCAGACTTCCCACTCGCGGGCCAGGTCGTCGTCGACAATCAGGACGAGTTTGCCCGCGGTGTGCCCTTCTTCCACCCGCCGGTGCGCCTGGGCCGCGTCCTCGTAGTAGTACCGGCCTGAGACCTGGACCGACAGCAGCCCGTCGTCGAACCAGGGGGCCATCCGGATCAGCCGGCTGCCCGACGGCTCGCCGTTGTAGGAACGCCAGCTGACCCGCTGCGCGTCCGGGTACCCGGCGTGCACCGGGGTGGCGATCGTCGCCCCGTCCCGGGCGGCGCGGGCCGCACCCTCCAGGGTCGGGGCGGCGCAGGCCAGGACCCGCTCGGCCCCGCCGTCCATCACGTCCCGGACCTGGTCCGGCCAGTCCGGCCGGGTGTGGTCGATGACCACGGCCGCCCCGCCGTGATGCACGAACTCGTGATGCTGCGGGCTGGCCGTGGCCACGATCCTGGCCCCGAGGATCCGCGCGATCTGCACAGCGAAGTGCCCGAGCCCGCCCGCGGCCGCCGTGATGAGGACCTCGTCGCCGCGGCCCAGGGACAGCACGTCGGTCAGGCCCTGGTGCGCGGTCAGCGCGTCGATGGGGGTGCCGGCCGCGTCCGTGACCGGCAGGCCGGCCGGGATGGGGGCGAGCTGCTCCACCGGGCACCGGACGTACTGCGCGTAACAGCCGGTCAGGCCGGGATAACCGTAGACCGGGGCACCATCGTCGAAGCTCGCGTCGTCGCCGGTGTCACCCTCGACGACCCCGGCGAACTCCCCGCCGGGGATATAGGGCAGCGGGCCGGTCCAGCCGCCGCGGCGCAGGGATGCGTCCCAGGGCCCCACCCCGGCCGCGAGCACCCGGACGAGCACCTCGTCAGGCCCGGGTGCTGGTAGCTGGACGTCGCTCGGCTTGAGGACGTCAGGTCCGCCGAACTCGCTGACGGTGATCGCCCGCATCGCCGCTCCCTCGCAGGCCGAACGCTGATCCCTGGTTGCGTCCACACTACGACGGCCGGTTCCGGTGGCCCAGACGGGTCGCTCGGCGGGCGTGACGCACTGGCCCGAACAGTTTTAGCTGGAGAAATCCTGGGTCATCCACACGGTCCCGGAGCTGTCGCGGTACACGGAGATCCCGACGTGGGTGAACGCGGAGCTGAGAATGTTGAGGCGGTGGCCGTCGTCGGGCGGCTTCTCGGCCAGCATGCTCTGGGTCAGCCCGACCGCCATCTGCGCGATCGCCGCCGGGGTGCCCGCCACCGGGCCGCCCTCGCCGATGTTCTCCCCGGCCGCGGTCCAGTGCACGCCGGCCGCGGTCTCCCGGGCGCCCAGGTCCGGCTCGCCCGGGCACTGGTGCGACAGGCCGCAGCCGCCGGCCATCACCGCGGTGTGCCGGCCGGCACTGGTGTCGAGGCCGGAGCTGATCGTGTAGGCCGGCCGCCCGGCCTGGCCCCGGGCCTGGTTGATCAGGGCCAGCACCTGCTGCACGGCCGCGGACTGGCCGGACGCCGGGGAGGCGGAGCGGGCCGGGGGAGCAGTCGAGGGCGCGGTCATGCTCGGCGAGGCCGCCCTGGCCGTGGGGATCATGCGGGGTGGCCGGTGGCGGTGCCTGGCCCTGGTCGGCTTGGCGCCCTGGCCCGGCGTGGCGCTGGCGGACGCGGGCGCCGGAGTCGCGCTGGCCGCCAGCGGATGGGCGGCGGCCTTGCCGGCCGTCTCGCTGGCCCGGCCGGGCAGCCGGACGACCAGGACGACGGCCGCGGTCACCGCGAGGAGGGTCACGAGCACGCTGATGGCGAGTGACGAGCCACGGGACCCGCGGGCGGTCATCGCGCCACCTCTGTATTCGGCAGCCGGCCTACGGGCCGGCCGCCTGGCATCAGCGAATCATGCTAGCCATCTGCGGCACGCGAAATGCGGTAATCGCCGGGTGCGCAAAACCCCGCCCACGGCGTCACGTATCCTCCCTGGTCAGCCACCTGAAGCGGCGGAGCACGGAAAGGCGCAAATCATCCGCAACGAAGACCGCAAGCGGCCGGAATGACGCCCCCCGGGATCATCATCGACGGGGCGTCGCTGACCTGCGCCGGGGTGGCGGCGGCGGCCCGGGACGAGGCGCCGGTCACGGTCGCGGCGGGCGCCGTCGCGGCGGCCCGGGCCGCGTGGGAGACGGCCCGGGACGTG
>JAOPYP010000628.1 GCA_025964635.1 Actinomycetes bacterium
GCCGGTCCACGGCCCGCTGCACCCGGCGCCGGACCGGGGTGAACAGCGCCGCCGCGGCCAGCGTGGACCCGGCCACCGCCCACGTCGAGGCGAACCCCAGCACCTGCGTGGCCAGCAGGACCAGCCCCGCGTACACCCCCAGCAGCAGCCCGGTCAGCAGCGCGTACGCCAGCGTCCGGGAGATGATCCGGTCGATGTCGAACAGCCGGTACTTCAGGATCCCGACCCCGATGCAGGCCGGAAGGGCCAGGAACCCGACCGCAGTGAGCAGGCCGCTCACCGTCCTCAGGCCGCCACTCAGCTGACTCAGCGGCCCGGCGGACAGCACGGACGCGACCAGGCAGCTCAGGGCCCCGCTTAGCAGCCACTTCAGCTGCTGCCGCCGCTCCCCCGAGGACCGGCGATAACTGATCACCTGCGCGGTCAGGGCGGCCAGCCAGCTCACGGACAGCACGAGGAAGAACAGGAACTGCACGACGCCGAACCAGGCCGAGCTGCCCGCGGGATGGCTCAGGGCCTGCAGGGTCCCGCTGGCGTCGAGCCGGACCTGGTGCGACGAGATCGCGCCCGCCGTCAAGGTCAGCGCGCCGGCGATCCAGGCCGTGGCCAGCCCGAGATAGGGCCACACCGCCCAGCGCCAGCGCGGCGAGGGCAGCCGACCATCGGGGAACAGCAGCACGATCAGCCCGAGGGACGCGATGGCCGGGGCCCAGCCCGGCTGGGTGAGCAGCGCCAGCCCGCGGAACGGCAGGCCGCCGGGCCGCACACGGTAGCCGGCGACGGCGTAGAAGCTGGCGTCCTCGCTGAGCGCGAGAAACCCGGCGACGCCGAGCATGAGCCAGCCGAGCGGGTTGCCGGGCTTCCGCCAGGCCACCACGATGCCCACCACGGCGAACGCCGCCGAGAACGGCAGCGGGAGCGATCCGCCACTGGCCAGCAGGCCCTGGTGGGCCAGGCCGGCAAGCGGGGGCTCGGCGGCCATCAGGACCAGGATGAGGGCGCCGAGCGTGAGGGCAATGACCGGCGAGGCTCCCCGCCACCCCGGCCGGAGCCACCCGGGCAGCGGCCGCCGCGGCCCCGCCGGCCCGGGCATCATCGCGCAACGTCCCGGAGCCACACCGCGACGTGCGCGGGCTCGAGCGTCTGGTGCGTGACGGTGATCAGGTCGGCCCGCACCGCGGCCAGCTCGACGGCATCCTTCAGCCGCTCACTGAACGCGGCCACGATCGTCTCCGCGTCGTAGCGGGCCCGGTTGAACCGCCGGTCCACGATCCGCTGGACCCGCCGCCGGACCGGGGTGAACAGCGCTGCCGCGGCCAGCGTCGACCCGGCCACCGCCCACGTCGAGGCGAACCCGAGCACCTGCGTGGCCAGCAGCACCAGCCCCGCGTACACCCCGACCAGCAACCCGGTCACCAGCGCATACGCCAGGGTCCGGGAGATGATCCGGTCGATGTCATACAGCCGGTACTTCAGGATGGCCACCCCGATGCACAGCGGCAGCGCGGCAAACCCGAACCAGGCGAAGCCGCCGGTCACGACCTGCCAGGCGGCGTCTGGGGACGCCCAGCCGGAGCTGGCCAGGACCGCGCTCGCGAGCACCAAGGCCGCCCCGCTGGCCAGCCATTTCAGCTGCTGGCGGCGATCACCGGAGGAGCGCCGCCAGCTGAGCACCTGACGGCCGATGAAGGCCACGATGAGCAGCAGGAAGAGGACCAGCAACGGGTTCGCGGCCGCCGCGTACCAGCCTGCCGGATGATCCGTCGCGGCTGGTGCGCCGCTGGCGTCCACCCGGAACGAGCGGCCGGTCATCGCCCCGGCGGTGGCCACGGCGAGGAGGATGATGGACAGCGTGTAGACGCCGACGTAGGCCCAGAGCGCGCCGCGCCACCACGCCGAGGACAGCTTCCCGTCCGGGAACAGCAGGATCACCAGGCCTAGCAGTTCCAGGCCCGGGCCCCACACCTGGTTCACGATGACCGCAGCCGGGCCGAACGGCAGGTGCTGGTCGCCCAGCCGATACCGGAGCAGCGCGTAGTCCGAGCCATCCGTGCCGGCGGTCATGGCGATCGCGATGGCGATCAGCAGCCAGCCCAGCGGGTTTCGCGGCTGGCGCCGAGCGACGAGCAGACCCACGATTCCGCTGGGCACCCCGATGGCCAGGGCGATGAGCGCGTTGAATTCGTTGCGGGCCAGCACGGACAGCAGCGCCATAGCCGTGGTGCACAGGCCGAGCAGGACGGCCAGCACCGTTATCCAGGCGGGCAGGGAGACGCTCCGGGGACCCCGCCCGGCCATCGCGCCGCTCACCGGCTTCCCTGCGCGATCCAGACGCCCAGGTGGGCTGGTTCCAGCGCCCCGGCGACCACCGCGACCAGGTCGGCCCGGACTTCCGGCAACGCAACGGCGCCCGCGAGCCGGCTGGCGAAGGCCTCCACGGCGGCGTCCGCGTCGTAGCGGGCCCGGTTGAACCGCCGGTCCACGGCCCGCTGGACCCGGCGGCGGACCGGGGTGAACAGCGCCGCCGCGGCCAGCGTGGACCCGGCCACCGCCCACGTCGAGGCGAACCCCAGCACCTGCGTGGCCAGCAGGACCAGCCCCGCATACACCCCGACCAGCAAGCCGGTCACCAGCGCATACGCCAGGGTCCGGGAGACGATCCGGTCGATGTCATACAGCCGGTACCTCAGGATCGCCACGCCGATGGACGCCGGCAGCGCGGCGAAGGCGACGGCCCCCAGCTCCCAGAGCACCGAGGTGAAGGCCAGCGACGGCACGACCGCGGCGCCGAACACCACGCCGCCACTCATCAGCCACTTGAGCTGCTGGCGCTGTTCCCCGGAGGACCGCCGCCAGCTGGCCACCAGCCTGCCGATGGCTGCGAGCCAGGTCACGGCCAGGGTGACCAGGACCAGCAGCGGCAGCGCGGTGTGCACCCAGGCGGGCACCCAGGCCTGGGTGGCCAGCGTGCCCTGGGCCGTGACCTTGAACTGATGACGCGCCGCCGCCCCGATGATTTCCGCGTCGCTCTCGCCCAGGACCAGCAGGCCGGCCCCGGCGGCCGCCCACACCATCCATCTCCACCGCGGCGACGGCAGGCGTCCGTCCGGGAACAGCAGGAGAACCAGCGGAAAGAGCACGAGGGGGCTGATCCACAGCGGCTCGAGCAGGAAGGCCGCCGGGCCCGCCCACCGGCCTGCGGATCCGAGTGAGGTGTACAAGGCGCTGTAGTTCGAGGCGTTGAGGCCGAGCGGGTAGAGAAGGGACACCGCGAGCAGCAGCCAGCCGATCCGGTTGCCCGGCTGATGCCAGGCGATCAGCAGGCCCACGACCGCCGTGGTGACGATCATGGACATCAGCGCGAGGCCGACCAGCAGGTTGCCCGCCGACCCTTGCGTCGCGCCGGGGACCACCAGCGTGCCGACGAGCGTGGCCAGCACGGCGGCACCCAGGATCGCCACGATGGCCCGCGGCGAGGGCCGGGGCAGCGACGGCGGGCGCAGCGACGGGCCGGACCTCATGGTGCGGCCCCGGCGCGGGACACGGGGGCGGGCCGGGCCGGTGCCAGGTCGGGCGCGTGGCGGACGCCGAACACGTCGCGCAGCGCGGTCAGCGCGGCCAGTTCGCCGCACCGGCCGTGCACGCCGGGCAGCGGCGGGGTGGACGAGGAGCACAGGTACAGCCCCGGGACCGGGATGCGGTACGGGTTCCACCGGACCGCCGGACGGAACACGGTCTGCCGGACGGTCTGCATCCCGGCGGCGATGTCGCCGCCGACGTAGTTCGGGTTGCGCGCTTCCTCGTCCGCGGCGGTCAGCGTGTGCCGGGCCAGGATGAGGTCACGGAAGCCGGGCGCGAAGCGCTCGATCTGCGCCTCGATCCGGGCGGTCATGTCCACCGCCGATCCGGCGGGCACGTGGCAGTACGTCCAGAGCGTGTGCCGGCCTGCGGGCGCCCGGGTCGGGTCGGCCACACCCGGCTGGGTGACCAGGACGTACGGCGCGTCCGGATGCTGCCCGGCGGCGACCTGCACCTCAGCCGCCGCGATCTCCTCGTAGGTCCCGCCCAGGTGCAGCGTCCCGGCCCGGCGGCACGCCTCGTTGGCCCACGGCACCGGGCCGGACAGGGCGAAGTCGGCCTTGCACACCCCGGCGCCGTACCGGAAATGCCGCAGGGCGTCCCGGTACCGCGGCGGCAGCCGGTCGCCGCCGATCGACAGCAGCGCCCGCGGCGCGACGTCGAGCAGGACGGCCCGGGCCGGGGGCAGTTCGGCGAGCGAGCGAACCCATCGCCCGGTCTCGATAGCCCCGCCGGCCGTGACGACCGCCCCGGCCATGGCGTCGGTGATCCGGGCGCTGCCGCCCTCGGCCACCGGCCAGCCCACCGCGTGGGCCAGGCCGGTGAGCATGAGGCCGACCGCGCCGGTCGGCGGCGTGGTGAGCGGCATCATGCCGTGCGCGGCGGCGCCGGCGAACAGGGCCCGCGCCTCCGGCGTCCGGAAGCGGCGCGCCACCCCGGCCGCTGACCGGAGGCCGTTGACGCCGAACACGGCCAGCCCGGCGCTCAGGTGCGGCGGCGGCCGCCGGATCGGGGACAGCAGCAGGTTGGTCAGCGCCCCGCAGTCCCGGACCACGGGGCCCAGCAGGCGGCGGTACGCGGCGGCGTCGCGGCCGAGGCGTTCCGCGGTCGCGTCCACCGACCCGGTGACCACGGCGGCCCGGCCCCCGTCCAGCGGCTGGGCGAACACCACCTCGGAGCCGGCGAACCGGACGCCGCGTGCGGCCAGGTCGAAGCGCCGGAAGAACGGTGAGGCCACGGCCAGCGGATGCGCGGCCGAGCAGACGTCGTGCCGGAACCCCGGCAGGGTGAGTTCCTCGGTCCGGCAGCCACCGCCGATCGTGGTGCTGCCCTCGATGACGAGGACGCGCAGCCCGGCGGCGCTGAGCGTGACCGCGGCCGCCAGGCCGTTCGGCCCGCTGCCCACGACCACGGCGTCAGCGTCACCGTGCATCATCGGTACCATCCACGCTTGCCCCCCCGGCCCGGGCCTGGTCAGCCGCGGCGCCGGCGCAGCGCCGTGACCGGCGCGGCCAGGGTCTGCAGCACGCTGCGCACCATGGAGTTGTGCCAGATGTTGCTGGTCTTGCGCCACTGCCGGCTGCTGTCCACACACACGGTGCGGGTCGTCACGGTCAGGTCGGCAGCGCCGAGGTAGCGGCCGAGGGCGGTCAGCGTCCCGGTCCAGAAGACGTCTTCCTTGCGATGGCCGCCGAACGTCATGCCCAGCTCGTACAGGGGATCGTTGGCCCGCATCAGCACCTGGGCCTGGACGACGGTCCCGTCCGGGCCGCCCTCCGCGGAGAACGTGATCCAGCCCGCGAACATGTGCCCCTGCGGCGTCATCAGCGTGAACGACTCCTCGTCCGCGTAGAGCACGAACACGCCGGTGGAGAGCTTGACGCCGCCGCCGATAGCCAGGTCCAGGAGGGCCACGTCACCGGGGCTGATGCCGGTGAGCGCGCCGGCGAAGCGGTTCCCGGCCGGCCAGAACTCGGGAAAGTGGGCCTTCCACGTGGTGATGGCCTCCTCGGGCGAGACCGCCGCCCCTGCCGCCAGGCGGTAGGTCTTCTGCCACATCTTCCCGAAGCCCTGCACCGGCCCGGTCAGCCGGCGGCCGGCCACGTTGGTCCCCCGCACGCCGTCCCGCCGGACCACGTCGAGCCGGTCCACCTTGGCCGCCCAGCGGCCCGAATCGTTCCGCGGCGCCACGCCGGCGCTGGCCTCCCGGACACTCAGCTCGATCTGCTCAGCGGAGCGCACCCGCTCCGGCCCCGTCGCCTCAGTCATGTCGGCCTCCTCAGGTCGCCGCACCGACCAGCGCCGATGCCTCGTCGTCGTAGATCGTGATCGCCTCGTCGAGGCGGGTGAGCTCGAAGATCTCGCGGTAGTGGTCGCTGAGCCCGTACGCGGCCAGCTGCTGCCGCTGCCGGTTGGCCCGGACCAGCAGGGTCACGATCATCCCGATGCCCCCGCTGTTCATGTACTCCAGCCCGGCGAAGTTCAGCACCAGCCGGCTCGTGCCCAGGCCGCCGGCTTCCTCGTACGCCGACATCAGGACCGGCTCGCAGGCCGCGGTGACCTCTCCCTTGATATCGACGACCGCCACCTGGCCGCCGAGATGGCGAACACCCATCGTGACCATAGGTCCGTCCATTGCTTCCTCCCCTGATGACGCTGATGACCCTGGTGACCCTGCGCGGTCAGCTGGCCGGGCCGGCCAGCTGGCTCACCGCCGCGTCGAGGTCCCCGAAGACCTCGATGAAATCCGACAGCCGGGTGATGTCGAAGATCTCCCGGTAGTGCTCGGACAGGCCGCTCGCGACCACCGTGCGGCGCTCCGACCTAGCCCGGGCGAGCACGCTCACGATCAGCGCGATCCCGGTCGAGTTGATGTAGCCGACCCGGGCGAAGTCGAGCACCACGGTGCCCGGCTCCCCGCTGCTGACGGCCTGCTCGTAGGCCGCGTTGAGGACGCCCGCCGCGCCCCCGTCCACCTCACCGGCCAGCTCGATGACGGCCGCGCCGCCCACCGCGCGCACGGCTGCCTCACACGTCTTCCTCATCGCCGCCTCCTTGGGATCCCCCGGTCTGCGAGACGGGCGCTGCGGCGGTCCCGGCCCGCATGGTGAGCTGAATGGTGTGCCGCACCCCGTCCGTGCGCACCTGCATGGCGTCCACCATGTTCCGGATCAGGAACAGCCCCCACCCGCGCGCCCGCTGCTCGCCTTCCAGCTTCAGCAGCAGGTCCGGCTCCTCCACCGGCCCCGGCAGCGCGTGCTCCCCCCCGAGGTCGGTGATGGCCACGATGATGTCGTCGCCTTCCTGGGTGACCTCGACATCCACGGGGATTTCCGGGCGGCCCCGGTTGCCGTGCTCGATCGCGTTCATGGTGGCCTCGGCCACGGCGGTCTTCAGCCGTTCCAGCCGGGCCGGCGCCAGTCCGCTGGCCGCGACGGCCTCGGCCACCTGGGCCAGCGCCAGGCGCTCGTTACCGGGCTCGCTGGCCACCGCGAACGACGCGAGCCGCCGCGGCGCCGGCCGTGCTACCGAGGTCACCGGGCGCCTCCCGCGTACAGGGCGGACATGCTCCGCTCCAGGCACACCAGCGTGATGTCGTCCTCCTGCTCGGCCTCCGGCCCGGTGAACGCGGCCAGCTCGGTCAGGCACAGGTCGATCAGTTCCTCGCCGGACGGGCCCCGGCCCGCCAGCTCGGCGACCCGCGGGAAGCCGAACATCTCCCGATCCGGCGCGTGCGCCTCGGCCAGCCCGTCGCTGTGCAGCAGCGCGCAGTCGCCGGGCTCGAATTGGAAGGTCTTCTCCTCGTACTCCATGCCCGGCATCAGGCCGAGCGGCATGCCCCGGGCCCGCAGTTCGGCCACGCCCCCCGCGGTGCGCACGTACGGCACGTCGTGACCGGCGTTGGCGAACTCGACCTTGCCGCTCACCGGGTCCAGCACCAGGGCCAGGCAGGTGACGAACATGTGGGCCGGGATGTCCGCGCACAGCAGGTCGTTCACCTGCGCGAGCACCGTCCCGGGCGAGATCAGGCGCGGCGCGGCCCCGCGCAGCAGCGCGTGCGTACTTGCCATGACCAGAGCCGCCGGGATCCCTTTGTCGGTGACGTCGCCGACCACGAACATGACCCGCCCGTCCGGCAGCGGGATGAAGTCGTAGAAGTCGCCGCCCACGGTCCGGGCCGGCCGGTAGAACGCGGCCACGTGCCAGCTGGGCAGGTCAGGCACGCTCTTGGGCAGGAACTGCTGCTGGATTATCTGCGCGATCCTCAGCTCCTGCTCGATCCGCTCCCGCTTCCGGGCCTCGGCTTCCTGCTGCCGGACCAGCTGGCCGACCCGCATGGCCGGCGCGGCGTACCCCGCGAGCGCGTTGAGCAGCCGCCGGTCCTCGGAGGAGTAGTCGCGTTCGGACAGCCGCGGCCCCAGGTTGATCAGCCCGATCAGGCTGCCCGAGGAGATGAGCGGGACGGTAAGCACCACCCCGGCGTCCCTCATCGCGGCCAGGCCGGCGGAATCGAGCTCGAGTCCGCGGATGTCCACCGCACCGGCCGCGCTGAGCAGGTAGCCGACCAGCGGGTCATTGGACGCCAGCCCGATCTCCGGCCCCGGCCGGGCCAGGCCGGGCACCGGGGCCGGCGCGGCAGCGGCCGCCGCGGGATGACTCCGCCGCCAGCCGCGACGCCAGCCACGCGGACGGCCGGTGCCGGGTGGGGTGCCGCTGAGCAGCGGCGCGGCGGCCGCGGGAGTGCCGGCCGGTTCCTCCCCCATCAGCCCGGCGCCGGGTCCGGCTGGGGCGCCC
>JAOPYP010000322.1 GCA_025964635.1 Actinomycetes bacterium
CCTTGTGCAGCGCGAGCACCGCGCTCTGCACGATCTCATCGCCGGCAGCTGCGTGATTTACGCCTGGGATGCGCGGGCCGCCCGGCTGCGCTTCCTGGCCCGCGAGGCGGAAGCCAGCCGGAACGGCGGTGAGCCCGTACGCGACCCAGCCGGGGAAACCGCCGACCTGCAGCGGCCCGGCTGAGACCACGGCCCGGCCACGGGAGATGCACGCCGCTGTACGCCATTAACCGCATGGACCAGTACTGGATGAAAACGTCCGGTACGTAGTAGCCGGGCCCGTACTTGCTGGAATACTGCGACTGCAGCGGGCCGAGACCGGTCACTTTGCCGTTCCAGTGGTTAGCGGCCAGGCAGCCCCCCGGTCACACCTGGGCGCCCTGACGGGCTGAGACCCCGCTCTGCCAGGCGGCGGTGCCCGCGGCAGCGGCGTTCTTGGCCTGCGCCCACCTGAGCCTGGCCTGCTCGCTGGGCGGCACGTCCATCTCCCGGATCCACCGGCGGGTGGCCGAGAACAGATGCGAGCCGCCGACGGCCAGGCCCGCCATGGCGATCAGGGCGCCGGCCCCGACGAGCGCGGCACCAGTGATGATCGGGCCGGTTCTGAGCTCCGGCCAGCTGCTGTTTCGCTCCGTGCTGTTAGACATGGCACCGTCCCGGACGCTAGTCGTTGATCGCTACTGTCGCCGCCCGGAGATGACCGGGCATCCCCCTGCGGGGGTGGTTACGCCACGAGGCGGCTGGTGCCCGGCGCAGTCACCCCGCAGGTGTGATGCGCTGCGCGCCTCAAACCGGCACATTCAGTGATGTGGCCGAACACCATGACGTGATCACGGTGCGCCAGAGATGTATCTCGACTGCGAAAGGTCGCGGCTGATGAGCACATTCCCGCCGATTGCGGATTACGGATTCCTGTCGAATTGCGAGCAGAACTGCCTGGTCGCCCCGGACGGCTCGGTCGAATGGCTGTGCCTGCCGCGGCCCGATTCCCCCAGCGTCTTCGGGGCGCTGCTGGACCGGGCGGCAGGCTTGTTCAGGTTCGGCCCGGGCAACACCCACGTTCCGCAGCATCGCCGGTACGTGCCGGGAACCATGGTGCTGGAAACGACCTGGCAGACTCCGACGGGCTGGATGGTCGTGCAGGACTTCCTGGCCATGGGCCCGGTCCAGCACGAGGGCCGGCGACCGGACTACCACCGGGCTCCCGCCGATTTCGGTGCCGTCGGCGCACTCGTGCGGGTCGCGACGTGCATCAGCGGCCGGGTCGAGGTCGCGGTCAACTGCGCTCCGCTGTTTGATTACGGGCGGACTGGTGGCACGTGGAGCTACCAGGGTGACGGCTACGACGCGATGACCATCGCCGCCGCGGAGGGGGACGTCCACCTCGATCTGGCGGGCACTGTGCCGCTCGGGGTGCTGGGGGCCCGCTGTTATGGCCGCACGTCGCTGGCTGAGGGCCAGTCGGCCTTCGTCGCGCTGTCCTGGGGGGGCGGCCACGTTCCGGCCAGCCAGGAGGAGGCCTTCAGCGCCCTGAACTGCACGGTCGATTTCTGGCGCGGATGGCTGAGCTCAGCCAAGATCCCCGACCATCCGTGGAAGACCTACCTGGACCGCAGCGCGCTGACCCTGAAGGGGCTCAGCTACGCCCCGACGGGCGCCATCATGGCCGCGTCGACGACCTCGCTGCCGGAGACCTGGGGCGGAGCCCGCAACTGGGACTACCGGTTTACCTGGATCAGGGACTCAGCGTTTATGCTCCGCTCGCTGTATCGCCTCGGCTTCGACTGGGAAGCGATCGAGTACTGGGGCTTCGTCATCGACGCGGTCAGGGGGGAAGACCTCCACCGCAAGCCCGAACTCCAGATCATGTACGGCATCGGCGGGGAACGGGACCTGACCGAGCACACCCTCGATCACCTGTCCGGATATCGCGGGGCGCGCCCGGTCCGTGTCGGCAACGGGGCCTGGAATCAGCAGCAGCACGACGTCTGGGGGATGATTCTCGACGCCCTGGATGTCCAGTTCCGCTACGGAGCCGGCCAGATCGTGGCGCCGGTGTGGGAAGGGCTCGCCACCTTCGTAGAGGCCGCGCTGCAGCACTGGCATGAGCCCGACCAGGGGATCTGGGAGGTCCGCGGCGACCCCAAGCACTTCACGGCATCCAAGATGATGTGCTGGGTTGCGGCCTCCCGCGGCGCCGACCTGGCGGAGGAACGCGGCGACGAGGAACGTGCCAAGCGCTGGCGGGCTGGTGCGGACGAGATCAGGGCCGAGATCCTGGACAAGGGCGTGTCCGAACGGGGCGTGTTCCGGCAGCACTACGAGACCGACGACCTCGACGCCTCGCTGCTGCTCCTGCCCATCATGGGGTTCCTCCCCCCCGACGACAAGCGCATCCGGGCGACTGTGCTGGCCATCGCCGACGAGCTCACCGACGACGGCCTGGTCCTGCGCTACCGGGTCGAGGGAACCGACACCGGGTTCGCTGGCAAGGAGGGCACCTTCACCATCTGCTCCTTCTGGCTGGTGACCACGCTGGCCATGATCGGCGAGACCGAGCGCGCGCGCGCCCTGTGCCAGAAACTGCTGTCGTTCGCCGGGCCGCTGCAGCTGTACGCGGAGGAGATCGACACCAGCACCGGCGAGCATCTCGGCAACTTCCCGCAGGCCTTCACCCACCTGGCCCTGATCGAAGCCGTATCGCTGCTCATCGAGTCCGATCAGCCAGCCAACCGCGCTGCCTCCTTCGGGTAACCGGGGAGACGCCAGTAGATCCTGCTCTGAGATGGTCGGGATACGGCTTGACGAGGGCGCCCCGCCGGCCGGGGTGGGCCTGGGGGAAGGCGCAGCCGGCGGGGCGCGCTCTCGGGCGCATCCCGGGCGGGCCTCCTCGGCGCCGGCACCGGGAGGAGCCACCTGAAGCATCACCGATGAGCCTGAGCGTTCGCTGAATATTACCCTCAAGTAACCTGGGCTCCCGGTGAAGGACCCGTGACGCGGCATCGGCCCTCTGCTCCCGTTCAGGAGCATCTCCTCACCTAAAAAGGGTGATGACTCTTCTCTTTTCCCGCCGGGATCGTGGGCGGGTGGACCATGCGCGCATTGGCCCGATTGTGCCTTTGCTACTGCCTCCATTGAGGGCCAGCCACCGCATGGTAAACGGCCGGCGAACAAAAGATGGGCGGGGCGTTACCGGAGGCTGGCGTGACAACTAACCAGATCCTGATCGGCGTCGGCCTCATTCTCGTGCTCGCCGTCGGCGCCCAGGTGGTCGCCAGCAGGCTGCGCATCCCGGCGCTCATCGTGCTGCTGCCGGCCGGTTTCATCGCGGGTGCCCTGACGACCGACGTCAACCCCGAGCGGCTGCTGGGGCCCGCGTTCGAGCCGCTGGTGTCCCTGTCCGTGGCCGTCATTCTTTATGACGCGGGCCTGGGTCTGGACCTGCGAAAGCTCAGGGGCCACGTCCGCAGGGTGGTGATCCGCCTGATCGTCCTGGGCGTGCTGATCACCTGGGTGATCGCCGCTTCCGCCGCCGCGCCGCTGCTGGGCATGTCGCGCGGCGCGGCGGTGATGCTCGGCATCATCCTGGTCGTCTCGGGACCGACGGTCGTAGGTCCGCTGCTCCGTTTCGTCCGGCCGGCGGAACGCCTGCAGCAAGTCCTGATCTGGGAGGGGTCACTGATCGACCCGGTCGGGGGGATACTCGGCGCGCTGGTCTTCCATGCCGTCATCTCGAGCACCCGCCGGGGGCCGGGCAGCCAGCTCGGGCAATTTGCGGTCAGCGTCGCAGTCGGCCTGGCCGGGGGTGCGATCGGCACCGCGCTGCTCTGGGTGCTGCTGCGCAAGCTCCGGCTTGGTGAGCTGCTCGGCACCACCGCACAGCTCGCCGCGGTGATCGGGGTGGCCGCCGGGTGCGACGTCCTCCGCGAGGACACGGGGCTCATCGCGGCGATTGCCATGGGGCTCGCCCTGGCCAATCAGCGGGGCTTTGACCTCCCGGCGCGCCAGCCGTTCTTCGAGACGCTGGTGCAGCTGATCATCGGCGTCCTGTTCATTTCGATCTCGGCGACCGTGACCCCGCAGTCGCTGCGCCATCTGGTCCTGCCCACGCTCGGCCTGACCGCCGTGCTGGTCTTCGTGGCCCGTCCCCTTGCCGCGTTCGCGGCCACGCTCCGAACGGACCTGGGGACCGGCGAGCGTGCGTTCATCGGCTGGATGGCCCCGCGCGGGATCGTCGCCGCCGCCACCGCGTCCACGTTCTCGGCGGGCCTGGCGGCCAAGGGCATCGGCGGCGCGCCCAGGATCCTGCCGGTGACGTTCCTCGTGATCGTCGTGACGGTGACCCTGTACGGCCTGACCGCAGCACCAGTGGCCCGGCGATTGCACGTCACCCGCCCGGCCCGCACCCGCCCGCTGCTGGTCGGCGGGGACGCATGGGTCATCGACCTTGGCCGGGCGCTGCGGTCCGCCGGCCTGGAGGTGCTGATGTGGGCGGGCCTGGATCAGCAGCGGGAGCAGATACGGCAGGCCGGGCTCGAACTGGCGCCCGGTGAGCTGCTCGCGGCCGCCACCGGCCGCGGTGCGCGGCTCGAGGAGATCACGGCCGTGCTCCTGCTCACGGGCGAGGACGACTTCAACGCGCTCGCCTCGGTGCTGCTGACTGACAGCGTGGAGGGCCGCGTCTACCGGCTCGCGCCGCCGCTGCGCAGCCACGGGGTCGTCGCTCCCTACACCGCTGGGGAGATCTTGTTCGGTGAGGGCATGACCAGGGGGGCGTTCAGCGGCCGGTATCACCACGGCGCCCGGGTCGTCGCGCAGCCGGCCGGCGGCGTGCTCCCCGCCGGGCACGACCTCCTGTTCCTCGTGCGGGCGGACGGCCAGCTCGCTGCGGTCACGCAGGCCGGCACGCCGGTAAGGGAGGCTGGCGACACGCTCGTGTCCCTGGGGCCGGTGCCCGTGGCCCAGCCCGTGGACGGACCCGGGCGGCTATGACCGTCCGCGGAACCAGCCCCGGCCCGTGCATGTCCGCCGGTCCTGGTGGTTCAGACGCGACTGCGATCGGGCCCGTAGACGTCCCATAGCTGGCCCGCGAAGAACCGGCCGAACCGTTCCAGCCCGGCGGCGCAGTGCGGCCCGTCCACCCGCATGGTGGCGAGCTGGCGCACGAAGTCAGTGATGTGCAGGTGCAGGGTGCCTGCCGCCACGATGCGGGCCTCGTCGTCCTCCTCCGGGGCCACATGGCCGGCCAGCAGCCGGAAGTACAGGGTGGACGTGTCCGGCCAGATGCGCGTCAGCGCCCCGTGCCAGACGTTTTTCCAGCCGATGAGGGTGCGGGGCTGGCCCAGGGCGCTCTCGAACTGCAGCCGGTACCACATCAGGCGGCGGTCCGGCGCACCTGCCGGTGCGAACAGATTGAACCAGCCCCGCTGGACTGGACGCCGGCCCCCGATGCTTGCGGCGTCAATCCATCCCTCAGCCCGGGCGGAATGCTCGGGCTCATCCAGGAAACGCTCCAGATCGCCGGCGGTGATCGTGAGCCGGAAAGCCATCGGCTCCTGCGGCAGCCGGGCCGCCACGCCGGGTCCGCCGTTACTCGCCCCCGGGTAGCAGGTGCCGCTCATTTCCTCACTGAACGACAGCGAGGTCAGGTCCAGGCCGGACCCGGGCGCGCCGGGCCCCGGGTCAGCCGCCGCCGATCCGGCGCGCACCAGATCTGCTCCCCCCACCGCCGTGGCGGGCGGCTTCTCCAGCAGCCGGGTGCACATGCGGTCGGCCAGCGCGGCGATGGTCAGCGACGGGTTGGGGCCGACCGGCCCGGGCATGGCCGCGCCGTCGGCGATGTACAGCCCCGGGTACCCGAACACCTCGCCGTACGGATCGCACACCCCCACGCTCGGGTCGCGCCCCATCGGAGCGCCGCCGACCGGGTGCGCCGTGATGACCCGCTTCCGCAGCCACATCGGGTTGTCCACGCATCGCGCGCCCAGCACGGCGCCGATGCGCCGCATGGTCGCCAGCACCCGCTCGAAATACGCGTCGCTGCTGGCCGAGGTCCAGGCCAGGTCCAGCCGGTCACCGCGCAGCTGCAGCACGCCGTCGGGGACGTCCCGGCCCATGCCGAGCAGCGGCAGCGAGCTGACCGAGAGCGAGTCGGTGCCGATCAGGTCGGAGATCGCGTGCGACATGCTGGGGTCTCGTGTGCGCGCCGCCATGGCATGGAAGCGCTGGAACACGAACTGGGCCAGCCGCCGCGTGTCCCCCGGCACGTCCGCCGCTTCGACCAGCCAGTCGACGAACGCCGGGTACCCGCCGTCCTCGAGGTAGGCGCCGCGGCCGGTTCCGGCCGGGTCGTCATGCACGTCGCTGAGCCGGATAGCGCTGGTGATCACGGGCCCGTGGCTGGCGTCGAGCGGGCGGGTCCGGGTGCGGTCCCGGGCGTGCAGGAGGAAGCTCAGCACGTCCCCGTTGCCGCTGAACCGGGTACCCAGCGCGGCGCTCAGGCCGGGGAAACTCGCGCGGTTGCGCAGCAGCAGGTACGACGTCCCGTAGGCCCCGGCGGCCAGCACCAGCCGCTCGCACACGATGGTCCCGGACGGCCGCGCGGCCGCGCCCGGGGGGCGGCTCTCGTCCGCCGGGATATGCCGGATGTAGTCCACTTCGTAGCCGCTGGCCGGCCGCGGGCGGATGGCCCGCACCTCGTGGCCGGTGCGCAGGTCAGCGCCGTGGTGCTGGGCGGCGGACAGGTAGGTGTAGTCGAGGCTGTTCTTGGCCCCGATGTTGCAGCCGATGTCACACTCGCCGCACAGGCGGCAGGTGGTCCGCTGGCGCCCGTGCAGGTTGCCGTAGTCCGGGTCCACGATCGGCAGCCCGGGGCCGGGCGCGGCACCAGGCGCTGGCGCGAAGCTGACCGCGAGCGGCGGCAGCTGCCAGGGCAGGCCGAGTTCCGCCGCGGCGTCCTGCATCGCCCGCGTCTTCGGTGTCGCTGTGTACGGGGCCACGTCCAGCGGGTAGGGCGTGGCGCCGAGCATGCGCTCGACCTCGTCATAGTGCGGGTCGAGGCCGGCGCGGGTGACGGGCCAGGATTCGTAACCGCCGTCCGGCAGCGGATCGTCCTGGACGAACCAGTGCTCGTCCTTGCGCAGCAGCACGTTCGCATAGATGAGCGAGCCGCCGCCCAGCCCGCTCGACACCACCGAATCACAGCCGGAGAAGTGCCAGACGTCGAACATTCCGTACAGCCCCGCCGCCGGGTCCCAGAACGCGCGGCTCATCTCCGCGGGCGTGCGCGGGAAGCTGTCCGGCGGATACGCCTTCCCACGTTCCAGCAGGATCACCGACAGGCCGGCCTGGGCCAGCCGGTACGCGGCCACCGCGCCGCCGAAGCCTGACCCGATCACCACCGCGTCGGCCTGCTCGGCCGCGGCGGGCGCCGCTGGGCCGCTCGTTGCTGTGCTGGTCATGTCACGCGGCCTGCCGCTTCAGGAACTGGCCTATCCGCGGGAACACGTCGACGTGGGCGTCCTTCCCCACGATGGGGTCCACGTGGCCGTAGCCCGGGAGGATCTCCAGCTCGGCCCGGCCCGGTGCGATCTCCGAGAGCACCCGGTGGCAGACGATGTTCGAGTCGGTGAAGACCCGGTTACGGTCACCGGTCAGCAGCAGGATCGGCGTCGTGACCTGGGCGGCATTCGCCAGGTAGTCGTCGGGCAGGCCGCGGTGCCGGGGGTCGCGGGGATCGCATTTCACCGCGTGCCCGGCCCGCACCATCCGGCTGACGTGCCGGTAGTAGTACGTTCCTCCGGCGCCGCACAGATCACCCATCCGCTCATGGGTGACCGGCAGCAGGTTCGCGTGCTCGTACATGGCGGGGTGGCCGCTCCCCCACATGAAGCTGAGCATGTGGCACGCGCTCACGTCGCATTCGCGGTGAGCCACGTCCACCAGCCGGGCGAGCGCCCACCCGCGGGTCAGCGGCGGGCCGCTGGCGAACGCAGGATCCAGGGACTCGATGCCCGCGAGGTATTGCAGCAACGGCGGCCCGTAGCGGAGCTTCGTGCGTGACCAGGCCGGAACCCTCGGCGTGAGCGCGACGCTGTTGCAGGTCACGCTGGCCAGGCCGGGGAGCTGGCCGGCGAAGAGGCTCATCATCACCGACAGCGAGCCGAGGCAGTGGGCCACGACGTGCACCCGGCGGTCGCCGATATGCCGGCGGAGCTCGCGCAGCGTGGCGGGATGATCCTGGCCCGCGATGTCGTCCAGGGTGTAGCGGTGCGTTTCGCCGTCGTAGGGAAACCGGTTGCTCATCCGGAAGTCGGCCGCCCAGACGTCGGTGAATCCGGTGTCCAGCAGATAGCTGGCCAGATTGCGGTGCTCGGGCATGATGAACAGGTCGCTGGAGGACGTCAGGCCGTGGACGAGCAGGACCACGTCGTCACAGTCGGCCCGGCGGAACCGCGTCAGGTTGAGGCCGAGGCCGTCGCCGGTCGCGAACGGATGCACGGACACCTCGGCGTCCTTCACCCCGTCGAGCGTGTACCGCGGGATACGGATCGTCATCTGCGCTCCCCAGGGGATCCGCTACTGCTGATGGGTCCCACAGTGCCGCTCGCGGCGGCCCCGCGCATCCGGGTAAACCCTGACTCACCAGCGCATCACGGTCAGCTCACGCTCCGTAACCGGCGGAGGCCCCGGGCTACCGGACGTCGCCGAGCGCTTTCAGCAGGCCGGTCCGGGAGGTGACGCCGAGCTTGGCGAAGGCGTGGGAGAGGTGGGTTTCGACGGTCCGGATGCTGACGAACAGCGATTCGGCGATCTGCTGGTTGGTGCAGCCCTCCCGGACCAGCGTGACCACCTCGAGTTCCCGCTGGGTGAGGCCGTGGGGGCCGCCGGCCCGCCCGGCCGCGGCGGGGCCGGCGACCCGGACGCCGAG
>JAOPYP010000331.1 GCA_025964635.1 Actinomycetes bacterium
CTGCCCGGCGGGGCCGGCTACGTGCAGGCCGACATCACCGACGACGCCGCGGTGCGGGCCGCCGTTGACGCCGCCGCGAGCCGGCTCGGCGGCCTGGACCTGCTGGTCAACAACGCCGGTATCGGCGCCCAGGGCAGCGTGGCCGACAGCACCGATGAGGAATGGCGGCGGGTGCTGGAGGTGAACGTGATCGGCACCGCCCGGGTGTCCCGCGCCGCCTGGCCCTACCTGCGCGAGTCCGGCCAGGCGGCCGTGGTCAACACCGCCTCGATCGCGGCCACCGCCGGGCTGCCCGACCGGGCCGTGTACTCAGCCAGCAAGGGCGCGGTGGCCGCGCTGACCCGGGCCATGGCGGCCGACGGGATGCCCGGCGGCATCCGGGTCAACGCGGTCAACCCCGGCACCGCCGACACCCCCTGGGTCACCCGGCTGCTGGACACGGCGCCCGACCCCGGCGCGGAACGGACCGCCCTGGAGGCCCGCCAGCCGCACGGGCGGCTGGTCTCAGCGGACGAGGTGGCAGCGGCAGTCGTGTACCTGGCCTCACCCGCAGCCGGCTCGACCACCGGCACCGAACTGGCCGTAGACGGCGGGATGGGCGGACTGCGGCTGCGGCCCCCGACGTGACCGAGGCCGGCTCGGCCCTGGCGCGCTTCGCTCCCGTGGTCCCAGACGAGTCGTGGACGGAGCTTGATGCCTGCTGACGGCCTGCTGGACATCGACCTGGCTTACGGGCGCCGGGGCCTGCGTATCTCGCTGCCTGCGGACCGGACCACGGTCGTCGCGCCGGCCTATCATCCGGCCGCGCCAGACGTCCCGGCCGCGCTGCGGGACGCGCTGCGCCATCCGGTGGCCGGGCCGCCGCTGCGGGCAGTGGTCCGCCGGGGCCAGCGGGTGGCCGTGTCGGTCTGCGACGTGACCCGGCCGCAGCCCCGCGAGGCGATGCTTCACGCGCTGCTCGCCGAGCTGGAGGGGCTGGTCAGCCCGGACGACGTGACCGTGCTCATCGCGACCGGCACGCACCGCGGCAACACCCCGGGCGAGCTCGGGGAGATGCTGGGTGACGAGCTTGCCGGCCGGCTGCGGGTGATCAACCACGACGCCCGCGACGAGGACATGCTCACCTGGTGCGGCGAGCACGGCGACGGGGTGCCGGTCTGGCTGAACCGGCATTGGATGGACGCGGATGTGAAGATCACCACCGGGTTCGTCGAGCCGCACTTTTTCGCCGGGTTCAGCGGCGGCCCCAAGCTGGTCGCGCCGGGACTGGCCGGGCTGGAGACCACGCTGACGCTGCACAACGCGCAGCGGATCGGCAGCGAGCGGGCTACCTGGGCGGTGTGCGAGGGCAACCCGGTGCACGATGACGTGCGCGCGATCGCCGCGGCGACCGGGGTGGACTTCGCCTTCGACGTCGTCCTGAACCGGGAGCAGCAGGTCGTCGCAGCGTTCGGCGGCGAGGTGCTGGCCATGCATGCGGCCGCCCGGGCGTACGTCCGCGAGGTCTCCATGCGCCCGGTGGACGGACTGTTCAACGTGGTGGTGACGACCAACGCCGGGTTCCCGCTGGACCAGAACCTGTATCAGGCGGTCAAGGGGATGTCCGCGGCGGCCACCGTGGTGCGGCCCGGCGGCCTGATCATCTGCGCGGCCGAGTGTGTGGACGGGTTCCCCGATCATGGCTCGTTCCGAGCGGAGCTGGCCGCCGAGCCGACCGCGGAGCGGCTGCTGGCCTCGATCGCGGCGCGGACCCGGACCGTGCCGGACCAATGGCAGGTGCAGGTCCTGGCCCGGGTGCTGGGCCGGACTCGGGTGGGCGTGCATGCGTCCGGGCTGACCGACGTGGACCTGAGTAGCGCGCACCTGTTCGCGGTGCCTGACGTCGCGGCCGCGGTGGCCGCCGAGCTGGAGGCTGCCGGGCCTGGGGCGCGAGTCTGCGTGCTGCCCGAGGGACCGCAGACGATCCCGTTTGTGCGCGCGGACGGGGTGGGGAGCCCCATGTGACCGAGTCCGAGGAGATGACCGAGTTCGAGAGGGTGGCCGAGTTCGAGATCCCCGATCTGGTGGAACGGCTGAAGGACCGGGTAGGCCGGGAGGACCGGCTGGTCACCGCGTTCTCGGGCGGGGCCGACTCGGCGCTGCTGGCCACCGTCGCCCACCAGGTGCTGGGACCCCGGGCGCTCGCCGTCACGGCCGTGTCGGCCAGCCTGCCCGCTGCCGAGCGGGCCGCCGCGCGGGACTTCGCCCGGTCCCATGGCCTGGCCCACGTCGAGGTGTGCACCGACGAGCTGGACCGGCCCGAGTACCGGCGCAACGACGGGAACCGCTGCTTCCACTGCAAAAGCGCGCTGTTCGACGCGGTCACCCCCGTGGCGGCGGCGATGGGCGCGCGGGTGGCGCTCGGCACCAACCTCGACGACCTGTCCGACCACCGGCCCGGCCAGCGAGCCGCGCGCGACCGGGACGCGGTGTTCCCGCTCGTCGACGCGGGGCTGTCCAAGGCGGCGGTCCGCGCGGTGAGCCGCGAGCTGGGCCTGGCCACCGCGGGCAAGCCCGCCGCGGCCTGCCTGTCGTCCCGGATCGCCTACGGCGACCCGGTCAGCCCGGAGCTGCTCGGCCAGATCGAGCAGGCCGAGGACGCCTTGCATCGGGCGGGTTTCCTGGTCTGCCGGGTCCGGGCGCACGCGGCGGGGAGCGTGGCCCGGATCGAGGTGCCCCCCGAGGATCTCGGGCGGCTGCTGGACCGGCGCGAGGAGATCACCGGGCTGGTCCGGGCGGCCGGCTTCGTGTTCGCCACCGCCGACCTGGCCGGCTTGCACAGCGGCAGCATGAACGCGCTGCTGCCGCTGTCCGTGGTCAACCGGGCGGATTAGTGGACGCTGTCCCGCCGGACGCGGCCCTCCCGCTCGGCTTCGCGACCGTCGACCTGGACCGGGCGCGGCGGCAGGGGCTGCCGGAAGTGATCTACGCCCCGGGGAAGCAGCCCGGGGAGATCGCGGCCATCGCGGACGCCCTCTTGATCCGCACGTCGGGGCCCGTGCTGGTGACCCGGCTGGAGCCCGGGCCGGCGGCAGAAGTGGCGGCGGCTGGTGAGCACGATCCGGGTGAGTATGACGCCCGGGCGCGGCTGCTGTGCTGGCGGTCCGCCCCACCGGGCGGGTACCGGGTGGCGGTGGTCACCGCGGGCACGGCGGACGGGCCGGTGGCCGACGAGGCCGCCGCCGTGGCCCGCGCCACCGGCCTGGAGGTCACCGAGTTCCGCGACGTGGGCGTGGCCGGGTTGCACCGGCTGCTCGCCGTGGCCGGTGACATCGGCGCGGCCGACGTAGTGATCGTGATCGCGGGCATGGAGGGAGCGCTGGCCAGCGCGGTGGCGGGGCTGGTCGGCGTTCCGGTCGTGGCGGTGCCCACGTCCACCGGGTACGGCGCCGCACTGGACGGCATCACCGCCCTGCTGGCCATGATGACCTCCTGCGCGGCGGGCGTGTGCGTGGTCAACATCGACTCCGGGTTCAGCGCCGCCATGGCCGCCCACCGGCTGGCCTTCACCCTGCGCCGCCAGCACCCTGCCCCACACCGGGCCGGGTGAGCTGACCGTGATCCTGTGGCTGAACCCGTTCTCCGGGATCTCCGGTGACATGCTCCTCGGCGCGCTGCTGGACCTGGGGGCGCCGCTCGACGCGGTCCGGGCAGCGGTGGCCAGCACCGGGCTTACCGGCTGGGAACTAACCGCCGGACCCGTGCGGCGCGCCGGCCTGGCCGTCTGCCAGGCCCGGGTCTGGGTCGACGACGAGGTGCCCGCACGGAGCGCGGCGGATCTGCTCGCGATGACCCAGGCCGCAGTGCCCGCGGCCGCCGGGCAGCTGGCCGCCGCGGCGATCACCGCGCTCGCCGAGGCCGAGGGCCGGATCCACGGCGTGCCCGCCGCCGACGTGCACCTCCACGAGCTGGGCGGGGTGGACACGGTCGTGGACACCGTCGGGGTCGCCGCCGCACTGCATGTGCTGCGGGTGAGCGAGGTCTGGTCAGGGCCGCTCGCACTCGGGGCAGGCGTGATCGAGATGAGGCACGGGCAGTTCCCCTCGCCAGCCCCGGCCACCGTCGCCTTGCTGGACGGAGCACAGGTCAGCGGACTCCTCCCCCGTGCCGGGGCTGCGCCGGGGGCCACGGCCGGGGAGACGGTCACGCCGACGGGCGCGGCGCTATTGCGCGCGGCGGGCTGCCGGTACGGGCCCATGCCTGCGATGCGGCTGGCGGCCAGCGGGTACGGGGCGGGCGCGCGTGACGTGCCGGGACGACCTAACGTCCTGCCCGCCCTGCTCGGTGAACCCGTGGCGGACGAGCCTCTGGCGGGGACCACCGAGACCCTGATCATGGTCGAGACGACGGTGGATGACGTGACCGGTGAACTGCTCGGCGACCTGCCGGGGCTGCTGCTCGGCGCGGGCGCGCTGGACGCTTGGATCACCGCGGTGACCGGCAAGAAGGGCCGCCCGGCGCATATCGTCACCGCGCTGTGCCGGCCGGGCCAGGACGAGCCCGTCCAGGCCCGGCTGCTCGCCGAGACGGGCAGCCTGGGTGCGCGGCGTCATCCCGTCCAGCGGCGTGCGCTGCCCCGGCGGGAGGCAGAGGCGACCGTGCAGGGGCACCGGATCCGGGTCAAGATCGGACCGCACGGGGCCAAGCCCGAGCACGACGACGTGGCCGCCGCGGCCCTGGCCACCGGCCTGCCCCGCCGCGTCGTGGCCGAGCAGGCCCTCAGCCAGCTGGGCAGGATCCTGCCCTAACCGTCAGGCGTTCAGGTAGGCCAGGACGGCCAGCACCCGCCGGTTGTCGTCTTCGGACGCAGCCAGGCCGAGCTTGGTGAAGATGCTCTGGTGTGCTTGCTGACCGCCTTCTCGCTGACGAAGAGGCGCTCGCGATGGCACCGTTCGACGTGTGCCGTCGCGCCCTCCCCGCTCGCCTCAGGTAGCAGCCGCGGTGGGTTAGGAGACTAGGGCTGCTGGTGGGGGCCGAGGGCGAGGCGGGCGGCGCTGACGTCTTCCCGGCCGTGTCCGGCATCAACGGCAGCGTGCCATTGGCGGGATAGCGCGGCCAGCAGCGGCAGCTCATCGCCACCCGCGGCGCTGATCGCCAGGTCCACGTCCTTGAGTGCCCATTCCAGCGGGAACTCGGGCGCGAAATCGCCTCGCTCCATTTTGTGCAGCTTGGCGTCCGCGATAGGTGCGTCCAGCGGTCCGCCTTCGATGGCCTCGGCCAGCTTCGAGTCGTCGATGCCCAGCTGTCCGGCCAGTTCCAGGGCCTCGGCCACGCCTTCGATCAAGATGGACATGTAGGCGTTGACGGCCAGCTTCATCCGGCTTCCCTGGCCGGCCTCGCCCAGCCATACGGTCCTGCGGCCGATCGCTGAGAACACGGGTCGCACGGCCGCTGCCGCTGCGGGTGGGCCGGAGGCCAGGATGAGCAGCTGGCCGGCCTCGGCGGGGCCTTTGCTGCCCGATACCGGCGCGTCCACGAACATAACGTCGGGCCGCATCTCGCCGAGCCGGCCGCGGATGCCGGTCGTTTCCGCCAGGCCGATCGTGCCCATCTGCGCCCACGCCGCGCCCCCGGCCAGCGCCTCGGCCACGCCGCTATCGAAGATCACCGAGGTGACCACGTCGGCGGTCGGCAGCATCGTGATCACGACCTGCGCATCATGCACGGCCTCCGCCGGCGACGCTGCCACTTGCGCCCCGGCATCGGACAGCGGCGCGGTGGCGGCGGGTGAACGATCCCAGGTCGTGGTGTGCAGTCCGGCGGAGACCAGGTTGCGGGCCATCGCCGAGCCCATGATGCCGGTCCCCAGCACCGCGACCCGCACATTCTCGCCAGGGGTCTCTGTAGCCATCTGAGTCTCCCTCCGTACTGATACGACATGCGCTAACGGGTCTCGCTCGCCCTCAGCCACGCTATCCCTGGCGTGACCGCCGGCCCACCGCGGCCAGCTAGTCCACGGCCAGATCGTCGAGGAGACTTATTGCTACCGTTACGGCCTGGCGGACTCATGCAGCGGATTGGCCTTACCGGCTGACGCCAGCCGGGTCAGGTCCGAAGGCATTGCCCATAGGGAGCTGAAACGGGCATGGCTGACTCGATATCGGCTTCGTCGCCCTGGGCACCGTTGCGCATCGGGCTGTTCCGGACGCTGTGGATCGCGGTGCTGGTCAGCAATGTGGGCACCTGGATGCAGACCGTAGGTGCCCAGTGGTTGCTGATCCATGGTCCTCATGCGGCTGTACTCGTCTCCCTCGTGCAGACCGCTGACACCCTGCCCGCTGTCCTGTTCGCGCTGGTCGGCGGGGTGCTGGCGGACATTTTCGACCGAGTTAAGCTGCTCGTCGCGGTTCTCATTGGCATGACTGCCGCAGGCGGGGCCCTCACCGCGCTGACTGCAGCGCACCGGATGCCGCCGGCGCTGCTGCTCACGTTTACTTTCGTGCTGGGTACCGGCGCCATCCTGGTCGCACCCGCCTACCAGTCGCTGGTGCCCGACATGGTCCCCCGCCCACTGGTGCCCAGTGCCTCTGCTCTTAGTTCGATCAACATCAACCTGGCCCGCGCGGTCGGCCCAGCCATCGCCGGGCTGCTGGTCGCCCGGATCGGGGTTGCCGCCGTGTTCGGCCTGAACGCGGCGACCTTCCTCTTCTACGCGATCGTGGTGGCGCGCCATCCCCAGCTGGGCGGGACTCCGCAGTCTCCCGAACGGTTCATCCCCGGGCTGCGGGCGGGCGGCAGGTACGTGCGCCACGCACCCGTCGTTCAGCGCATCCTGTTGCGCACGGCCCTGTTCTTGGTCCCGGGCAGCGCGCTGTGGGCACTGCTGCCGCTGATCGCTACCCGCCGGCTCGGACTGGGGTCAGACGGGTACGGCCTGCTGCTGGGTGCCCTCGGAGTTGGCGCCATCGGTGGCGCGTTCATCCTTCCGCAGGTGCGGGCCAGGCTCTCCGCCAATGCCCTGGTGGCCGTTGCGAGCCTGACCTACGCGGCGGCACTGGTCGCGGTGGCCGCGTCGCGCAGCCTCGCACTGACCGTCCTGGTGCTGCTGCCCGCCGGGGTTACCTGGATAGCTTTCTTGTCCAACGTCAACGCCGCGTTGCAGCTCTTCCTGCCCAGGTGGGTGCGCGCCCGCGGCCTGTCGGTCTACCAGATGGTCCTGTTCGGCGCCCAGGCCGCCGGGGCTGCCATCTGGGGAGTCGTGGCCGGGACCGCGGGGCTGGTGCCCGCCTTCGTGATCGCCGCCGCCGTCATGGCCGCCGGTGCGGCAACCCTCTGGTTCTGGCCGTTCCAGCAGATCGCGGACATGGACCGCAGCCTGGTCCGCTGGCCCGAACCGCAACTGGTCATCAGCGCTGATCGCGGCGGCGAACTGGTCCTGGTGCGGACCACCTACACCATCGCAGCCGACAAGGAACAGCAGTTCCTGCAGGCTATGGCCAGCCTGCGCCAGTCTCGGCTCCGGACCGGGGCGACGGACTGGGCCTTGTACCGGGACGGCCAGAACCCACGCGTGTTCATCGAGCTGTTCAGCGTCGCCAGTTGGGAAGAGCACCTCAGGCAGCACCGCGAGCGGCAAACCGGCACCGACCTGCAGTACCACGACGACGCTGCGGCACTGTCCGACCCGCGGCCACAAACCGGCCACTACCTGGCCGCGGAGGTCCACGACTAGCGAGAGCCGGGGCATTCCTCGCGGTCCAGCAGTTGCGGTTCTTCTCGCGGAACATGAGACGGAGTGCGGCAAGCCCTGACCAGCTCTGACACTGGCTACTACCAGCGGTGGCTGGCCCCCACCGGCCAGCGGGGGCTGCATTTGCCCCCCGAACTGCCCCCCGGAATGATCTTTCCGTGAACGGCCGCCGCCAGGATCTGGCGTGTCCGCATCAAGCTCGTCGACCGCGTCTCGAATGCCTTCGGCAACGGCCCGGTTGAGCGCGTTCTTCGCCTGTGGACGATTGATTTGTGATCACCAGGACCGAGCGACGACGCTCGGTGCTGACCTCTTGCGCCAGCACGCCTCATCGTCCCGTCCATGCATGTGTCCGTCCATCGCGACTAATTTTCTGATGCTATATTCATTTTCAGAAACGAGACACCGTTGCACGTGAAGGATCGTGAATGAGATTCGGCGTCACTGGAGCATCTGGGCACCTCGGCCGCCTTGTCACGGCCGGACTCACGACAGAAGCTGACCCACGCGAGGTCGTGCTCATCACCCGAACCCCTGACGCGCCTCGCCCCCAGCCCGGGACGACCGTGCGCCTCGGCGACTTCTCGCGACCCGAGACGCTCGATCACGCATTCGCGGAGATCGAGACCCTGCTGCTCATCTCCACCGACGCCGTCGGCGTCCGCCTCGGACAGCAGTGCGCGGCAATCGCGGCGGCCGTCCGGGCGGGCGTCGGGCGGATCCTCTACACGTCCGTGCCGAACCCGGTCGCCAGCAACCCCGCCTTCGTCGTTCCCGA
>JAOPYP010000343.1 GCA_025964635.1 Actinomycetes bacterium
GTCAGGACCGCGCTGTACCCGCGCTCCAGCGGGGCGTCGCCGATCCCGTGCCCCTCACCCCGGGCGGTGAGCTGATCCGGGGTTCCGCGGAAGACGATCTTCCCCTGGTTCATCAGCGCGACTTCGGCGCACGCGGCGCCGACGTCCTCGACCAGGTGGGTGCTGACCACGACCGTGGCGCACCCAGCCAGCTCGCGCAGGAGGGCGCGGAACGCCACCCGCTGCTCCGGGTCCAGGCCGGCGGTCGGCTCATCCAGGAGCAGCAGGTCGGGCTCGTTGACGATCGCCTGGGCGATACCGACCCGGCGCAGCATCCCCCCGGACAGGGTGCGCAGCTTCGCCCGGGCCCTGTCGCCCAGGTCGACCCGCTCGACCGCGGCGGCCACCGCCGCCGGTACCCGCGCGGCCGGCATTTCCTTGAGCAGCGCGAAGTACTCGATGAACTCGACCACCGTGAAGGACGGGTAGTAGCCCAGGTTCTGCGGCAAGTACCCGAGGCGCCGCCGGATCTCCCGCCGCGGTCCGTAGGCACCGGGGTCGCGACCCAGGAGCCGCAACTTCCCGGAGGACGGCGGGAGCACGGTCGCCATCATGCGCAGCAGCGACGTTTTGCCGGCCCCGTTCGGGCCGAGCAACCCGAACACCCCCGGGCCAGCCTGCAGGTCCACCCCGGCGACGGCCTGGTTCCGCCCGAACCGCCTCGTCAGGCCGGCGATCTCGACGTTCATGATGTTCCTCTCGGGATCCGGGTCGCATATACGACCACCGCGGCGCAGCATGCTGCGAACGCGAGGTAGGGAAGGATGAACGCGGAGTCGGTGAGCACGGCGGTGAAGTGCCCCGTCGAGCCGGCGGACAGGACCGTGATGGCCCACCCGCCCAGGCCCGCGGCCACGCCCACGTTGGCCGACCGGGCGAGCGTGGCCGCAGCCAGCGCCAGCGCACACATCGCGGTCATCGGGATCAGCCAGCCGAAGGTGAGTGCAGCCACGGTCCCCGACCCGGCCGGCCCAGATCCGGCCAGCACCGAGACGGCCGAGGCCACCAGGCCGAGCGCCGCGTTCAGCGCGAGCACAGCCAGTGCCCGGACCAGCAGCACCATCCGGTCGCTCACCGCCATGCTCCGGGCCAGCTCCCAGGCCGGGTCAATGCCTGGCCCGTAGGCGTAGGCGATGCCCGCCGCCGCCAGCGCGGGAGCCAGCAGCCCCACGTACGGGGTCCCGGTCGCCAGCGTCGCCGTAGCCCCCGCGGCAAGTACGGCCACTGTGGCGATGATCCAGCCGAGCAGCAGCGACGGCGTGGTCACCAGTGCCCGGGCCAGCCCCGGTGAGCGCAGCAGCCGCCCGGCCAGCCGTTCGGCCGGCCCGGGGTGCCGTCGCCAGACCTGGGCCGCGACCGCGGTCCACACCCCGCGAAGATCGACGTCAGGCGGCGCCGCGTCCCACCTGTGTCGTTCGCTCATCGTGATCCTCCCTGTGTGGCCGGGCGCCCGCCCAGCGCCGCCCGCAGCAGCCGCCTCGCCCGGTGCGCGCGGCTCTTGACGGTGCCCTCCGGGATCCCCATCAGCAGCGCCACCTCGGCCACCGGCCGGTCTTCGACGTACATGAGCTGCCACACCTCCCGGTCCGGGCTGCCTTCCGGCCCGAGCGCGGTGACCGCCTCGCTGATCTCGGCGCGGGCCAGCGCCGCCTCGGCCGGGTCATTCGCGTGCTGGGCGTCCTCGGCCAGCACGACCGGCAGGAGCAGGGCGGCCGGGCCCCGGCGGCGCAGGAACAGCGCGGCCTGCCGCCGGGCGATCCCCCAGATCCAGGCCCCGGGCGGACTCTGCGGCTGGTAGCGGCGGGCGCCCGTCCAGACCGCGAGGAAGGTCTCCTGCAGCACGTCCTCGACATCCGAGGCGGCGAGCACCGACCGGAGCCGGGCGGCCAGCCGGGGCGCGTGCCGGCTGAACAGCTCCCGCAGCGCTATGTCATCGCCGGCCGCCACCCGGGCGACCAGCTCCTCGTCGTCCATCGCCTGTCTATTGCACTCCGGCGGCGCCGGGTTCACGAGGAGCAGCAGAAATCAGCCCGGGCCAGCGGGAAGCATCCCGGGCGTGGCCGCCGTCAGAGGCAGCAGGAGTAAGGAGGCGGCCGCCGCCCGCCGGGCCAAGCACCCGAAGCCCCCCTCAACCCGGCAAGCACCCCCACCCAGGGCATGCCGGGACCGGGCGGCGGCCGCCGGCTCTAGCGGTTCCCGTCCGAGGAGGGAACCGGGGATGTGCCGACTTGCTCGGCGCTGGCCTGGGCGCCGGGGTGGCCGGCTTCGGCGGCGGCCTCGCGCTCGGTCTCCGCGTTGATCTCGCCGCCGACCAGGACGGCCAGCCCGGCCAGGTACAGCCAGAAAATGAGGATCACTACGCCTGCGAACGCGCCATACGTGTTGCTGTAATGACCGAACTTGGCCACGTAGAACGAGAAGCCCAGGGAGGCCGCGAGGAAGATGATGGTCCCGACGACCCCGCCGGCACTCACCCACTGCCAGCGCGGGGACTCCCGGTTGGGCGCGACGTAGTAGTACACCGAGAACAGCAGCGAGATGACGATGACCGTGAGCACCCAGCGGACCACCGTCCAGGCGATGATGAATGCCGACCCGGCGAACGGGACGTGCCCCTCGATGGCTGAGCCGATCGAGGCCCCGAACACGATGAGCGCCGAGGCGATCCCGCCCAGCACCGCGGTGGCCACCATGAGGCCAAACGCGATCAGCCGCTTGGGCACGAACTTACGGTCCACCGGCACCTCATACGCGATGTCCAGGCCAGTCTCCAGCGCGACCATGCCCCCCGACGCGCTCCAGACCGCGATCGCGAGGCCGAGGATCAGGGCCGTCAGTGAGCCGGTGTGATTCCCCGCCGCGTTCTTGATGGCCTGGGTGAAGACCCCGGAGGCGCCTGGCGGCAGCGCCTTCTCCAGGCCGTTCACCAGCTTCGTCAGCGTGCTCGACCCGACGTGGATCAGGCTGATCAGGCCCAGCGCCGCGATCACCGCCGGGAACAGGGCCAGGAACCAGTGGTAGGCCAGGCTGCTCGCGGTCATCGAGCAGCGGTCCCGGACGAACTTCTTCCCCGTGCGCTTCAGCGTGTTCCGCCAGCCGGCCGCGCCCAGCTCCAGCGGTGAGTCCGGGCCGCCGGACACCTGCCGCTCCGGGGGGATACTCCGCT
>JAOPYP010000347.1 GCA_025964635.1 Actinomycetes bacterium
AGCCAGGTACTCAACCAGCTTTCCAGCGCGTTCGAGTTCCGCGGTGACACGGTTATCGCGACCGGCGGCATGAGCCGCAGCGCCACGTGGAGCCAGGCGCTGGCTGACGTGACCGGCCGCACCGTCCTCGTGCGTGAACCGGGTCAAGTGTCCGGACTAGCGGGCGCGGCGCTCGTCGCCGGCGTCAGCGTTGAGTCGGCGCTCCACGACCTGGAACCCGCCCGGTACACCCCTGACGCAACCAGATATGCCGACCTGCAGCGCAGCGCCGAGGGCTACTGCCGCCTGTACGCCGCAGGCCAGGCGCAATCCCGGGAGAACCAGCTGTCACGAAATGAGGTGGACGTCCATGCGAGCCCTCACTAGTTGCGCGCTGAACGCAACACTGGTGCAGGCGCTCGAGACCCAGTGGCACTGGCAGGTAGACACCGTCGACAGCATCAGTACAGCGACGGCGAAACTCTCCGCGGACGACCGGGCAGCCGTGCGCGCCATCCTGGTTGAGACCGAGCCGGTGGCTGCTGAATTGATGGACGCTCTTCCGAACCTGGAAGTAATCGCCGTCATGCGTTCCGAGCCCGTCAACGTGGACATCGCCGCCGCGACCCAGCGCGCTCTCCCCGTCATCCATACGCCAGGCCGCAACGCTGAGTCAGTAGCCGACTTCACTCTCGGGCTGGCACTGGCGATGTTGCGGAGCATCGCTATCACTCATCACAGCATCATGAGCGGCGACATCACACGGGCCAATTCGAAGGCGTATCAAATAGGACGCATTTCCGATGTTATCTGGCGACCCGACGATCCGGACGAGCCAATCCCCTATCTCGCGTACAAGGGACGCGAGCTATCCAGTCTGATCATCGGCGTTATCGGCTATGGCGCTGTGGGCCGAGCCGTGGCCCGACGATTCCTCCCGCTCGTCCGTGAAGTGATAGTCGTCGACCCCGCCGTGCCCAAGAGCTCCATCACCAGTGCCGGATTCACCGCCGCAGACCTCACGTCGATGCTGACCCAGGCGGATGTCGTGACCATGCACGCGCGCAGCGCCTCGGTGATCATCGGCGAGGCCGAAATCTCGCTCATGCGTCCCGGGTCCTACCTGATCAACACCGCCCGGGCGACAGTGCTCGACTACGAGGCACTCGTCCGTGCGCTGCACGGCAGGCATCTTCGCGGCGCAGCCCTCGACGTGTACCCCGAGGAACCACTCCCGCGGACAAGCCCTCTGCTCTCTGCTCCTGGTCTCACCCTCACCCCGCACCTGGCCGGCGCAACCGAGGAGGTCAGCGGACGCATGTACGACATCGCGCTTCAGGCCCTGAACGATCTCTACCACAGAACTGACTGGACAGGCGTCCCCGTCCGGAACCGGCAGGTCCAGCGAGCCTGGACTCACGCTCGCGCATCCGGCCAGGCCTCACAGGTCCCGAATCAGCAAGCAGGTGGGCAATGACCGTCAAGATAGCCGTTATCGGTGGCGGCAGCTCCATGTTCGTTCCCGGCCTAGTCCGGAGGCTAGTGGAACTGGCGTGTTTCGACGGTGCCGAGCTCCGGCTGATGGACATAGACGGGGCGCGCCTGTCCACCATGCACGTACTCTCCAGCCATCTGGCCGGAAGCAGCGGCCGGCAGCTCAACGTGGTGACCACCACCAATCAGCGGGAAGCCCTCGCGGGCGCGGACTTCGTCATCGTCGCGATTAGCGTCGGGGGAATGGCAGCCTGGGCGTCCGACATAGAAGTCCCAGCCCGGCACGGCATCTTCATGCATATTGCCGATAGCGTGGGGCCCGGCGGGATCATGCGGTCACTGCGCAACACGCCGGTCGTCGCCTCGGTCGCCCGTGATGTCGCCGAGTTGGCGCCAGATGCAATCATCCTGAATTACACCAATCCGGCGAGTGCGAACGCCATGGCGATGGCACAGGTTGACACAGTGCGCTCGCTGTCGCTGTGCTCATGCTCCCCCCTTCCGTTCAACCTGGACTGGCTGGCCGATCAAGTCGGTGTCAGCAAGGACTTGATCTCCCTGCCACTCGAAGTCGGCGGAATCAACCACTGCACGGGCATCTTCTCTCTTCGCCTGACCGACGGCCGCGATGCCATGCCGCTCGTCCGAGAACGGACGGACGATGAGATCACACGGTGGGCGATCGACACGTTCGGCGTGATCCCGTACTGCTGGGCCCACTGGATCGAGTTCTTTCCCCAGCTGCAACGACTCGAAGAACCTTATGTGGACAGGGCACAGGGTCTCACGATGCGGTATGGCCGCCGCATCTATGACATGGATGCCCAACTCCAGCGGATCAGGACCTGGGACGAATTGGCCAGCGCCTGGTCATCCGCCAGCGGCACGCGCAACCTCTCCGACCTGCCGCACGGCCCCGAGGACGAGGGGATCGTCGTCGCGGAGGTCATGCAATCGGTCGTTGACGACCGCAAGGAACTCTTCGTAGTTAACGTGATGAACCGTGCGGGCCTGATAAGTAATCTCCCTGCTACCGCGGCCGTGGAAGTACCGGCCATCCTTGACGGCGAGGGAATACACCCGCTGGGCATTCCGGATCTCCCACCCGGGCTGGCCGCAGCGCTCAGCCTGCACGCGCAGGTCCAGTCGATGACGATGCAGTGTGCCCTCACCGGTGACCGCGGGCTGCTGCGACAAGTCATCCTCACGGATCCCCTGGTCGCCGCGACCCTGGAGCCGCACGAGGCTGACGCCCTCACGGAAGAACTCCTCGAGGTCAACGCCCGCTACCTGCCGCAGTTCGCATCGCAGATCGGCGGTGCCTCATGACCACACTCGCCAAGCCTCCCACTAGTGACGACACTGCCATCGCCGAGCCGCGGCTGCGGTCAGCGATCCGTCATGTCGTTACCACCGCCTGGCTGTTCCCCAGTGCCGCGCTCCTGATCGGCCTGTTCATCATCCCAACGTGCTATGCCGTCTACCTTGGCTTTACCAATCTGGAACTGCTCGGCCAGTACGCGCAGAACTACAACTTCACCGGGCTCGCCAACCTGCAGCGGATGATCCACGATCCGACGTTCTGGCTCAGCGTCAAGCTGACGCTCATCTTCGTGATCGGCTCAGGAGTAATCGCGCAGACAGTGCTAGGCCTCGCGCTCGCGCTGCTCGGCCAAAGGGTAAACGTCATCGCCCGCTCCAGCGTGGGAGCGATCGTCATCCTGGCCTGGGTCCTGCCGGAGATCACGGTCGCCTTCGTCTGGTACTCCTTCAGCCAGGCCGGAGGCACGCTCAGCCACCTCTTCGGCGTACCCAACAGTGACCTGCTGTCCACCGTCCCCATGCTGGTGGTCTGCATGGCCAACGCCTGGCGTGGCACCGCCTTCTCGATGCTGCTACTCAGTGCGGGTCTGCGCAATGTTCCCCGCGAGGTCGACGAGGCCGCCCAGCTCGAGGGGGCCGGCTACTGGCGGCGGTTGTTCACCGTGACGCTCCCGATCATACGGCCAACCCTGATGATCAACCTGCTTCTGATCACGCTGGCCACCATCTCCGACTTCACCCTGATCTTCGCCATGACGCAGGGTGGTCCCGGCAATCAGACGGCCATCCTGCCCGTCTACATGTACATCGAGGCCTTCCAGTTCAACCAGCTCGGCTACGGCACGACGATCGCTCTGACCCTCGTCCTCATCGGAGCCATCCTGTCCATCGCCTACATCCGCCAGCTGCGGCCCGAACTGCAGGACTCCACGTCATGACCCGCCAGGCTCGCTCCCTGAAAGGAGCAGACATGTCCGCTGATCAGCTCGTCACGACCGAGCGTGAGGTTACCGCGCCCGCCGTCGTCCGCAAGCGGCGGTCCCTGGCCCGCCCGGTCCTCAACGTCTTCATGATCGTCATAGGCCTCGTGTTCCTGCTGCCGCTCCTCTGGCTAATCCTCGCCTCGTTCAATCCCACAGCCGACGGCACGCTGGCCATGCCGCACCCGTTCTCGCTGCTGAACTATCACCTCGTCATCCGCGCGGGAGCGGGTGCCGCGATCAGGAACAGCCTCTACCTGGCGGGTGTCTCCACGGTCATCGCGACGGCCGTGTCCACCATGGCCGGATTCATGCTTGCCCGACGGAAGATCCGCTTCAAGGGGCTCGTCCTCGTCCTGATCCTCTTCCTCACCGGGCTTCCTATCACCCTGCTGCTGATTCCCACTTACCAGATCTTCGTCCACCTGAACTGGCTGAATTCGAAGTTCTATACCTCCCTAGTCCTAGCCTCCATGTCAGTGCCGTTCTCCATCTGGCTCCTGAAGAACTTCATCGGCCAGGTCCCCGGTGAGTTCGAAGAGGCCGCGGCGATCGAGGGTGCCAGTGAGATCAGCATTCTCTTCCGCATCGTAATACCCCTGATCATTCCCGGCATCCTCGTCGCAGCGATCTTGACCTTCATTAACTCATGGGGGTCTTTCCTGATCCCCCTTGTCCTTGACGCCAATCCGTCGGACACCCCGGGCGCCGTCGGAATTTACCAGTTCATGAGCGCTAACGGCCAGGTTCAGTTCGGCCAGCTGGCCGCGTATTCGGTCCTGTTCTCCGTGCCCGTAATCATCCTCTATCTGATTAGCTCCCGTTGGCTGAGCGGCGGCTTCTCCTTTGCCGGCGGCGTGAAGGGCTGACCCCGAGGCCGAAGCAACTGACCACGACAGGAGCAGGGGAAAATCCATGGCGAAGATAGTGCTGCGCAGAGTAACCAAATCTTTTGGCCAAAAGGTTGCCGTAGACGACCTTAACCTTGAAGTCGAAGACGGCGAGTTCGTAATCGTTGTCGGGCCCTCGGGCTGCGGCAAGACCACCACGTTGCGCATGATCGCCGGCTTCGAGACTCCCAACATGGGCACCTTGCACATCGGCGGAACCCTCATGAACCACGTTCCGCCCAAGGATCGCAATCTTGCGATGGTATTCCAGAACTATGCTCTGTTCCCGCACATGTCCGTGGAGCGGAACCTGTCCTTCGGCCTGCGCGTCCGACATGCGTCGAAGAAGGAAATTAACACCCAGGTCCACGAGATCGCCGAGATGCTCGGCATCCGGCCACTGCTGGACCGCAAGCCAGCGCAGCTCTCCGGCGGCGAACGTCAGCGCGTCGCCCTCGGACGGGCACTGCTGCGCAAGCCACAGGCGTTCCTGCTCGACGAGCCGCTGTCCAACCTCGATGCGGCGCTGCGCACCCAGATGCGATTCGAGCTCAAGCGCATCCACGCGCAGTTCCCGGTGACGACCGTTTACGTGACCCACGACCAGGTCGAGGCCATGACGATGGCCGACCGGATCGTGCTGATGAACGATGGTGAGCTTCAGCAGGTGGCGCCACCCGAGACTCTCTACGCGGAGCCGGTGAACGTCTTCGCCGCTGGCTTCATCGGTAGCCCGAAGATCAACCTCGTCTCTGCCCGAATCGACCACTCCAGCGGGGGGAGCGCGCTGCGCTGCCTCGCGACGGCTATCCCTCTCACGACCGAAATCGCTGATCAGCTCCGCTCAGCGCAAAGCGAAACCGTCACTATCGGAATTCGCCCGGAAGACATCCTCCCGCAATCACCCATGGACGATACTCCCGGGCGCGCTGTCGTCTCGGGCACTGTCGAAGTCATCGAACCGCTCGGAGCCGAGACGCACATTGCCGTCCGCGTCGGTGACGACATCCTCACCTGCCGCACCCCTCCACGCTCGGGATTGGAGATGGGTTCCACGATCAATCTCTCCTTTGACATCGCGCAGGCAACTATTTTCGACGGAACGAGTGGCCTGCGCCTTTGCTAGCAGAGGCCAGCCAGCAAGACTCCCGGCGCAGGTGGGGCCTGACGCCAATCGCAGCAAATGCGTCGCAGACGCAATAGAAGGGAAGCCGCATGAAACATTTTAAGCGATTCGCAGTGCCTGCGGTCGGGGCAGCACTTCTGGTCACCACAGCCGCCTGTTCAGGCTCGCCCGCAGGTTCGGGATCAGGTTCATCCGGCAGCGGCACCGTCACGGTGCTCTACTCCAATAACTACGTCTTCAACTCCGACGCGCTGGCCACTCAGTGGTGGAAGGGCATCGCAAAGCAATGGAAAGCAAAGTATCCCCACACCAAGCTCGTGCTCCAAGGCACCGGCGGCACCGACATCGACCTGATGAACAAGGCGGCCATCCTCTTCCGCTCGCCCTCGACGACGCCTGACGTCATACAGCTGCCTACCACGTACGTGGCCCAGTTCGCAGGGTCGAGCTATCTCGAGCCACTCAACAGCTTCGTCCATTCATCCAAGGCAGCGAGCTTCTGGCCGACAATGCCCGCCGGCGTCCAGAACATGAGCACGATCGACGGCAACGTGTACTCAGTCAACGCCGGGAACAACAACACCGGGCTGCTCTATAACAAGGCGATGCTGACCAGGGCAGGCGTCAAAATGCCATGGAAACCAACCAACTGGCAGCAGATCCTTCAGGTGGCGGCCAAGGTTAAGGCCGCAGATCCAGGCGTCTGGCCGCTGTGGGTCGCCGCCGGCGTGGCTGCTGGGCCGACGAATGTGCTCCAGGGCAGCGGCAACCTGATCTTCGGTTCCTCGAACACCACAATGTTCGACACCAAGACCAAGAAGTGGGTCGTCGATTCCTCCGGAATCCGGGCAACGCTCGAGTTCTACCAGAAGATGTTCAAGCAAGGCCTGGGCGCTCCCACGTCCCAGTTGTTCCGCGCCGATGCGGTGGGCCAGCCTCCGCTGCTGTTGAAGCAGGGCAAGCTGGCGATCGCCATCGGCTCGAACTGGTACCCATCGGTCTGGGCGTCTCCGAAGTCTGCCGCACCATGGGCGGCCGCGAAGACCGCGGTCGGCTCGGCGCCCTTCCCAACCCAGAATGGCCAGACCCCAGGCGCGGCATCCACGCTCGGCGGGTGGGCGTACGCGGTCTCCAAGGCGTCGAAGAACGTCCAGGGTGCCGAGGACTTCATCGCGCTCGCGTCCTCGCCTGCGAATCAGCTGACTACTGCTGTCTGGTCAGGCTTCGTGCCTCCGTCCACTCCCGTGGGCGAGAAGCCCCTGTTCATCAATTTCGCGCCGCCGTTCCAGGCCGACTTCAACACCTACGCTAAGTACGGTGTGGCCCTGCCCAACAACGTTAACTTCCCGGTCTACGCACGGGCGCTCAACACCGTGACGGGCGACTTCGCGCAGAACCCGAACGCGAGCATGAGCGCGGAACTGGCCAGGTTGTCCAGTCTGGTGAGTCAGCAACTCGGGTCAGGCAGCGTGGAGACACTACCGTAAGTAACGAGCCATTCCTGGGTGCCTGTGACTTTCCCGACGTCGCAGGCACCCAGGGTGGGCACCCTTACAGGGAAGGGACAGAAGTGATGAGCGAGGACGACCTGATGGCCAGGGCGGCCCGACTTCATTACGAGTTCGACCTGACCCACCAAGAAGTTGCCACCACGCTCGGCCTCTCCCGGGTCAAGGTCACGAGATTGCTCAAGAAGGCCCGCCAGACCGGACTTGTCCAGATCACGGTCCTGACCGAACTGAGCCTCTTCATGACGATGGAGGAGCAGTTGTGCTCCCGGTTCGGCCTCGTGCGCGCGATCGTGGTTCCGGACTCGGTCAGCCACGAACGGGGACCGCTGAGCGCCGTGGCCCGCGGCGGAGCCACATTCCTCAACCAGATCGCCAATGACAACGTTGTGGTAGCCGTCGGCCTCAGCCGCGCCGTCGCTGAAATCCCGCGCTGGCTCGGCGTCGTCAGCCCGGCCCGCATCCACTTTGTCTCCCTTGTCGGCGCCTCGCGTGCGGACGGCGGTACCCGTAGCCCGTATCTCGCCACAGACGCCCTCGCCGCCGCCTACTCCGGCACCGCCGAACATCTCCACGCGCCGGTCATTGTCCGCAGCCGCTCAATGGCGGAGGAACTCATCCTCGAGCCATCCGTCGCGGAACCGCTCGCCCGGGCGGCTGGCGCCGACGCGGCCTTCGTCGGGATCGGCGGCATCGAGGATCGGGCCGACCTCGGATGGGCTGCGGACGTTCCCGGCTCCGAATGGGCGGAACTCGTCGCCGCCGACATGGTCGGAGACATCGCCGGCCGCTTCTTCGACCGGGAGGGAAAGCTGATCGACCACGAGATCAACCACAGGGTGATCGGCCTGACCCTGGATCAATTCGCCGCCATCCCCACACGGGTGGTCGTGGCAGCCGGGCCGACGAAGGTCGAACCCTTGCTGGCGGCTATGCAGCGCGGCCTGCCCAATGTTGTGATCACCGATGCGAGCACCGCCAAGGCTCTCTTGCAGGCATCGCCAACAGCAGTGAAGGAACAGTGATGACATCAGCCATTCATGCCCTGAGGGCCGAATCCCTGACGCCGGAGCGATGGGCGCCCTTCGGTTGGCTGCCCGTGCGAGACACCGATCCCCGTGACGGCCAGTCCCGCCTGGAGTTTTCCTGGAACGACGTGCACCTGAACGTTATCGCGCACTTCGCGGACGAGACTCCTCGTGCGGACGGAGGGCTGGTCTGCCAGATGCTCTTCCGCCACCTCACCCACACCCAGGCGATCATGGTCCTGGACAATGACGCCGTCATGGTCGTCGCCGCGCCGGGCACCTGCCTCGCGTCGCCCGACGACCTGAGTGCGCTGCACGCATTCCACCTCAAGGCGAAGGACGCGTTCGTCCTGCACCGGGGCACCTGGCACTGGGGACCCTTTCCCGTGACGGCGGACGAGGTCACCCTCTACAACGTCCAGGGCCTGCGGTACGCGGAAGACAACGAATCCTGCGACCTGGCAACCATCCCGAGAACCATCGAGGTATTCCCGCAGGCCTAAGAGGCCTGTCCCACAGGCACGAATTGGAGAGGCGCATGGACGTCCGCAACATCAGCGACATCGCACCGGTCGCCGAGCACAACGGGACCACCCCGGTCTGGTACATGTTCCCCCCGGGCACGATGCGCGACATCACCAAGGGCGGTTCCCTCGAACTGATCAACGAGTTCGAGATCATCGGCGGCGGCGCCGTCGATCCACACACCCACCCGACCCACGAGTTCTACTACGTGCTCTACGGCAAGGGCCTGATGATCATCGACGGCGAGGAGCGGGACGTGTCCCAGGGAGACCTCGTGTACATCCCGCCCAACAAGGTTCACAGCCTGGTGGCATCGAGCCCGCATTCCCCAATCCGCTGCTTCTGCTTCGCCGTCGCGGAGTCGGGTGCGGGAGACATCAACTACACAGAGCACTAGTCACTATGGCACCCCGCGTCCTGGTGGTCGCACGACTGCCCACCGAATGGCTTGAGCCATTGCAGACAGCCGGACTGGACATCCGCCTGGCGCCAGAACTTGCCGATTGCCACGCCGCGCTGTGTGCGGCGGCGGCCGATGCTGACGCGATCGTCAGCCTGCTGAGCGTTCCCATCGACGCCGAAGTCCTCTCCGCGGGAGCGCTCGGCAGGCTGCGAGTTGTCGCCAATATCGCCGTCGGCTACGACAACATCGACGTGGAGGCGGCGCGGAAGAACCACGTGGCCGTGTGCAACACCCCCGGGGTGCTGGACTCGGCGACGGCCGATGTCGCCATGCTCTTGATCCTCGCGGCCTGCCGGGGAGCCACAGCAGCTGAGAAATCCCTGCGTAACGGGGCATGGTCCGGCTGGGAACTCACTGGTTACCTGGGCAAGGATCTTTCTGGCGCCCGCCTCGGACTGGTCGGATTCGGCGGCATCGGCCAGGCCGTCGCATCGCGCGCCGCAGCATTCGGCATGCTGGTACAGCACCACGCGCGCCGTCCCACTGGCAACCCAGGCTACGTACCCGACCTCGACACGCTGCTGTCGGACTCCGACGTGGTCAGCATCCATGTACCCCGGTCACCGGAAACGCTCGGCCTGATCGGCTCCGACCGTATCAGCCGCATGCCACGTGGCAGCGTGCTCGTCAACACTAGCCGAGGGGGCATCCTCGACGAGGGCGCCCTCGTCGACGCCCTGGCCTCCGGTCATCTGGCGGGAGCCGGACTCGATGTCTTCGACGGCGAACCGAGCGTCAACCCGCGCCTGCTGTCTGTGCCAGGGCTGACTCTTCTGCCTCATATCGGAAGCGCCACCTGGGCCACGCGGGAATCCATGACCCGGCTGGCCTGTCAGGGTGTTGTGGACGTGCTGGCCGGACGGACGCCGTCCAATTTGGTGTCGGCGAGATGACCAGGCCTCACCCTCCCCGGATCGAGCTGACGTCAAGGCCGAGCAGTTCGACAGTAGTGGCGCCCGCCCTCAGGCGATCGAACATTCCGAGTTCCTTGGCCTCCCGGGCTCGGGCCGCCGCAATGACGTCATCAAGCGCTTCAGGGTTGACGGCCACGATGCCATCTGTGTCTCCGACGAGCCAGTCGCCGGAGCGCACCGTCACGTCTCCCAGAGCGATGCTGCCGCCCACCTCCCCCGGACCAGACTTGCTCGCCCCCGGGAGCGAGTGTCCGCGAGCGAAGACAGGAAATTCCAAGGCCGCGAGCCTGTCCAGGTCGCGAACCGTGCCGTCGATGACGAGTGCGACGATGCCGGCCGCCTGGGCTGCCGTGGCGAGGACCTCGCCCCAGTACCCACGCGAGACGTCGCCGGCCACAGTGACGGCGAGAACGCTTCCGCGCGGCGCCTGCGCAACGGCGGCATGCACGGCGAGGTTGTCCCCGACAGGACAGCGGACGGTGAATGCGGGACCGGCGAAACGCGCACCCGGCCACATGGCGTGGATGCGGGTATGCAGGCCTTGGCCACCACTTTCGCCGAGCGTCGCGCTTCCCAGTGCGAGGAGCGCGTCGGAAACGGTCGTATTCGCTAGAGGATGCTTTGTCATGTTCAATACGCTAACACATCCTTGCGTATCTAAACAGAAGGCATATCAAGAAACCTGGTCAACCACCCAATTACCGCGGGTCGATCAGAAACGTCATTTGCCACGTCAATGCTGCGCGACTCACGCCGGACCGGCCTGCCACCTGTTCAAAGGCTTCATCACCGTCACGAGGGAACTCCAAATGTCTCACTATGCGATCGCGGTTAATGATGCCCCAACGGCATCGGGCAATTACTCGCAGGCTATAGGCGCCGGAGGTCTGGTATTCGTCGCCGGCAACGGCCCCTACGATCCCGAGACCCGCGAAGTCGTCGGCGAGACCATCGAGGAGCAGACGGACCGCACGATGCGCAACATCGAGGCGATCCTCCGCGGTGTTGGCCTCGACTGGTCACACGTCGTGAACACCACCGTCTACCTTGAGCAACTGCTAAGGGACTGGGCCGGCTTCGATCGCATTTACGGCACATTCCTGACACCGCCCTATCCCGCTCGGGCGACTACCGGTGCAGTGCTGAAGAACATCCTGGTCGAGATCAGCGTTGTCGCAGTGATGCCCTCGTGAGCGAGTTTATATTCGTCACGGATGTCTCGCCCTACCGGGAGGCCGCCGGCCTGGCCAGCCTGGCCGGTGCCCACCACAGCCTGCCATCGGCAGTGGTCACCGGGGCGCAGATCGCGCAACTGCACGGGCTGAGCTTCCGCCATGTGGCACGGGTAACGGATCTGAGCGTATCGGACCTTGAGCAGGCACGACTGCTGATGCTCTTCACCATCGGCGAGACCGACTGGTCCGGCGAGCAGCGCTCGGTCATCGAGCAAAGGGTCCGTCAGGGTGACCTCCGATTTGTCGGCATGCACTCCGCTAGCGACTCGTCTTACCGGTGGCCGGCCTACGGGGAATTCATCGGCGCCAGGTTCGCTGGCCATCCCGTCACGGGGGTTCTCCCGGTGCTTGTCGTCGACCACGACCATCCGGCGACGCGCCATCTGCCGCCCAGATGGCATTTTAATGAGGAGTTTTACCTGTTCAGTGATCTGGCCGAGGACCGACACGATCTGCTCGGGCTCGAGTTCGGGCATAGCCACGACGGGACCGGAGGCCAGGTCCTGCCTCTGGCCTGGTGCATTGAAAGGGGTCCTATGCGCACCTTTTATACCGCGCTTGGCCACTTCGGAGCCGCCTACGAGAATGTCGATTTCGTGCGGCACCTTGGTGGTGGCGTGTCATGGGTGCTGTCCGGGTCGCGGTCATGATGCCGACGCTGGCTCATAGGCCGCCTCAGAGGTGCGAGGCCTGATGCCCGCGTTCCTCACTCCGCTTCAGTACTCGATTCTCGAGGCCGTGTGCGCCCGGCTCGTTCCCGCCGATGGCGCACCCGACGGCGCGGAGATGGGCGCTGTTGACTATATCGACACGCTCCTCGGAGCATTCACCTTCACGCCGCCCCGCATCTGGGCAGGCGGCCCTTTCTCCGGACGTTTCGGCGGGGAGAGTTCATTCTCGGACTTCGAAGAGCTCAGTCCCGCCGAGGAACTGGCATGGCGCACCCGCATCGAGGGCTCCCTGGGCATACCGGAAAGAGAGCGGCTTGGGCCAGTCACCGGCCTTCAGGACACGTATACGCGTGGCCTCGCTGAACTAGGTGAGAAGTTCCTGGCCCTTGATCCGGCCGCACAAGATGACCGGCTGAGAGAGGTCGGTGACTTTACTCGCCTGGTCTACGGGCACGTCTGCGAGGGGCTTTACGGAGCACCAGAGTACGGGGGCAACCGGGGCCTGGCCGGATGGCACTACCTGAACTACCAGGGGGACGTACAGCCCCGCGGATACTCCGATGCGGAGGTCAGCGGAGGATGAGCAGGGATTTCGACGCAATCATCATCGGCTCCGGCCCCGCCGGGTCAACAGCCGCGGAGGTCTTGACCGCGGCCGGGCTCTCCGTGCTCATCCTGGAGCGCGGCCGCAACCACCTGATCGACCTCGACCATCCCGCGGCCCTCCCGCAGCGCTTCTCCAACGATGAACTTAAGTACATGACCCGGCACTTCCTGGGGCCCGACCCCTGGGCGGAGCCACGCACGTTCCGGACGTCCATCACCGATGGTGACCGCCAGGTGGTTGGGGAGGTCAACAATCTCCCTGCGACTGTCGGCGGCGGCGGTGTTCACGCCGACGGGAAGCTTCCCAGGTTCCGCGAGGACGACTTCCTCGTCGGGTCCGAACTCGGGCCGGTCGAGGGCGCGAACATCGCCGACTGGCCGGTCACCTACGACGAAATCGAGCCATATTACGCCGAGGCTGAGCGGCTCGTCGGTGTTGCAGGCCTGGCCGGCGCGAACCCGTTCGCAGCATGGCGATCAGGTGAGTACCCGATGCCCCCAGGTCCCGCGATGTACGGCGCTCTCGTGACATCAGCCGCGGCGCAGCAGCTCGGCTACCATCCCTACCCGGCACCGACCGGCGTCAACTCCGTTGAATACGACGGGCGGCCGGCCTGCAACAACTGCGGCTTCTGTGCTTACTTCGGCTGTCCCATCCACGCTAAAGGCGACCCGGTCGCACCGCTGCGCCGCGCCCTCGTCACCGGCCGGGCACAACTGCGCCCCCAAAGTCACGTGTCAAGCATCCTGATCAGGAATGGCAAGGCAACAGGTGTCGAGTGGATCGATGCACGCGGCGAGCGTCACATCGAGCGTGCCGAGCGGATTGTCGTTGCGTGCGGGGCCATGGAGACACCACGCCTGCTCCTGCTGTCCGGCCTGGCCAACGCGCACATTGGCCGTAACGTGATGTTCCACATGCAAACATTCGTCTTCGGGATCATGCCCTTCCGTGTCCACGGGCACATCGGCCGATCCGTCACGCACGTTCACGATGACCATATCGTCGTTGACGACGCGGCGCGGGCAGCCGCGGCTGAGGCGGGTCTGCCGTGGATCAAGGGAGGCCTGGTTGAGCATTGCAGCCCATCCCACGTGATTGCGGAGGCGAAGCAGTACCCGTGGGGACCACAGCACAAGATCATGATGCGCGAATCTCCGATGAGAGACCGCCTTCTGGGGTTCTGCATGCAAGGCGACGACCTGCCCCAGGTCACGAACACGGTCGATCTCGACCCTGCCGTTACCGACATCTGGGGTCTACCCGTGGCCAGGACCACCTACCAGCTTCACACCCACGAACTGATCGCCTCACGGCACCATGGGGCCAAGCTAGTAAAGATCATGAAGGCGGCTGGCGCGGAGCGGATCATGACAGCAACTTCCCCGAAGACAACCGGGGATCTCGCCACTTCACATTCGGAAATCAGCCAGGTGCCCATCTCACGCCATGTGGCCGGGACGGCCCGCTTCGGCACAGACCCGTCGTCGAGTGCATGCGACCCGTGGGGTCGGCTCTGGGAAGCTCCGAACATCATGATCGCGGACTCTTCCGTGTTTCCGACCGGCTCAGGCTATGGGCCCACCCTCACGCTGGTCGCGCTGTCCCTGCGCAACTCCCGGGCATTCGCCACATGACCAGTCCCATGGGTTGCGCTTTTTTAGTGGCAGGATCCGATGCTGGCGCGCCAGGTGCCCAGCCCGATGCGCCATGCCCATAACCCGAGTCCACCCGGCGGGTAGGCCCGCTGCCAGGAGCTGCGGGCGACGCGCGAGCGAGTTGGACGCGGGTCAGATCCCCTCGTAGGTGTCTGGGTTGGGTCCGGAGCGGCCGCTTCTTCTTTGTCGAGTTCGTCGATTGATGCGATTTCCTCAGCGGACAGTTCGAAGTCGAACCGGTGAGGGGCTTGCCGTTGTGTCCGAGGGGACTGTGGGCCTCTACCGCGATCCCATTACGCCTTGTCGCCGCGCGCGCGGCGTCGTTGGCGAAGTACGGGTGCAGCTCGAACTGGTTGACAGCCGGCACGATCCCGGTCTCGGCGATGATGCGGTCCAGATGGGCCGGCTGGAAGGCCGTTGACC
>JAOPYP010000166.1 GCA_025964635.1 Actinomycetes bacterium
CCTCTTGCCGGTCTGGCACCAGGAGGTGCGTGATCTCGCCTTGCAGCGCCGTGCTGCCGAGCTGGCCCGCCGCGCCCTGACCGCCGCCGGCGCCCAGCAAGCTTCCGGCTAAGGCGGGCACCCGCCGGCGGGCACCGTCTGCCGGGCACCCGCCGCCGGGCACCCGCCGCTGGGCACCGTCGGCCGGGAAGTTCAGCCGATCCAGTACCGGCGTATCCGCGGTGCTGATGCGGCGATCTCGACGATGGACTCCAGCTGGCCGCCGCACGCCTCGATCGTGCCTCTGGAACCGGCGTTGTCCTCGTCGCAGATCACGAGGACCCGGCCGACCCCGTTGGCCCGGGCGATGATCAGGCTCTGCCGCAGTATCTCGGTGGCGTAGCCGCGCCGGCGATGGGCAGGCAGGACGCAGTAACCGATGTGACCGCCTTCCCGTGCGAGGAAATCGTTGAGGCTGTACCGGATGGACGCCCGCCCGACCATCTCCCCCGCGATGTCGGCGACCAGGAACGCGGCGGGAACCCGGTCAGCGGGCAGGCTGTCTCCGGCACGCTGCTCACCCAGCGTCTTCAGGTACGTGTCCCAGGCCATGCCCGGCTCGAGGTCCAGGCCGAACGTGAATCCGTCCGGCACCATCGCCCGGCACGCCGCCCGGAACTCTTCCTCGTCTCCAGGCCCGGGAGGCCGGAGGCGAAGCCCCGGGTGCACCCCGCGCCCGTCTGATTGCTCGCTAACCACCAGATCACGCTAGCGATCCTGCTCCGGCCGGGACCACTCATTTATCCGCCGGCCCCGGCGGCCGGGCTACGATTTCTCCCGGACGCCGCGCGCGGTGAGCATCCCGGGCCTGGCCGGGTTCTATCTGCCTGAGGTTGTCGCACCTACCGGGCATGGCGTGTGGATCTTTGCAGTTTCCAGCCAGGGTGGCGGCGCGAAAGCGGTGCGCTGGAATGGCAATCAGTGGGTCGGCGTGCCGCTGCCCGCCGGCGTGTACCCCGACGATGCCGTGGTGCTGGGACCGTCGGACGCCTGGGTCCTGGGCCATCGGGATGCTCCGGCCCCGCAGCCAGCCCGGCCTGCTCGACCACGGTCTACCACTGGGACGGCACCGCCCTGGTCCCCGTTCAGCGTTCCCGTCCTGGCCGACGAGCTATCCAGCGTGGCGCTATCCGGGTCAGCATCGGGCAATGTCTGGCTCGGCGGCGCGGACGGGCCATGCGCGGCCGCACCCTGCTCCTACCAGGTTGATGCCTACCGGTGGAACGGCACCAGGTGGCACCACGTGATGAGCCTGCCCCGGACGCGCAGCTATTACCTGCCCGGCCTGGCTGTCGGCGGAGCCCGCAACGTGTGGGTGGGCACGTGGGCTCCCGCCAAGCAGCGGCACCCCGGGCCGCTCCGTCTTTAACGCTGAAATCTGCGCCAACCCCCACATGCCCTGACGTTCCCTCGCCACACCACGGCATCGCTTCCGGTCAGCCCACCGTATTTTCCGTGAGGTGCTTGCGGGCCCGTACGACGAGCGCTTCCAGGCTCTGATCCTGGTATCCCTCACCGGTCGGCTCGCCGATGCTCAGGTCGAGCTGGGTGTGCACGGCACCAACCTGCGCGCCGAACAGGTCGAGGGCGGTGCAGAAAGCCGGGCGCTCGGTCTGCAGGATGTGATAGACGTCGCCGTACTGATCGGAGGTCATGAAGATATTGATGGCCCCCGGCGGGAACTGAAGCCACTCATTGGGCCGGATGTCAGGAAACCCGATGTAGACAGTCGTGCCGGACTCCAGCTTCAGCGTGATTACCCGCGTGTATTTCAGGTAGTCCGTCTGAGCTACCCATGCCGCGTAGCTGATGATTCGTTCCGCGATGGCCATTCGCCCGCACCGCCTTCAGATGTCGATGGTGGCTCTGCGTCCCCGTTAGATGAGGATGCGCGGGACTCACCACAGATACAACCGGCGGGGTCAAGGTCTCCCGCCCGGACCAGGCAGGGACGCGCGGCGGCGGCCATTGTGGTCGCCGGATGGCGCTGGTAGCGTCCGCTTCCGTGCAATACGTCGTGCGCACCGGGCCCGCCGATCCGCGTGCGCTCGCCGCGGTCCGGGCGGCCACAACCCGCCGGCGGCTCAGTGCCGACATCATTCGCCTGCTCGACATGGTCTGGCCCGCGCTGCGTGAGCAGAACGTCCGCACCGGGCACAACGTGGTCGTGTATTACCCCGGCGAGGGCGGCTCGTTCACCATCGACGCTGGTGTGGAGGTGTTCTCGGATTTCGCGGACCGCGGCGAGGTCCGGCACGTATCCACGCCGGCGGGCGAGATGGCCGCGACGGTGCACTACGGCGAGTACTCGGACATGGCCGGGGCGTACGCGGCGCTAGAACAGTGGTGCCGGGATAACGGCCGCCAGCCCGCCGGGGTGAACTGGGAACTCTACGGGGACTGGGACGACGATCCGCTCAGGCGGCGGACGGATATACATTTCCTGCTCTGACCCGCGGCCCGCTGAGCGGCGGCGAGCTCGCAAGCCCCTCGCGCCGCGCCCGTCACTGGTAGGTGTCAGCTTCCGCCTCGCGTCGTAGCTGATCGCGGCGCTGCAGTGAAACCTGGTCCGGGTCGGGGATCAGCCTGCCTACCGAGGCGCCCCTGGCCAGGGACTTCTTGGCGCCCGGGGGCAGGCACGTCGCGGCCATCGCTACCGAGCCATCCAGTTCCGTCTGCCATAGCCACCCCTCGGCGTGGGTGATGCCCTGGCCGAGCACGACGGCGGCTCCCCGGGCGAACACGGCGGCCGCGCCGGCCAGCCAGGCGATGCTGCCCACCACCCGGACCAGGTCGGGGAGGCTGTGCAGAAACGAGCCCGCGTAGATGACGCCGCCGGTCAAGATCGCGATGGCGGCGATGACCCACCAGAAGCGCACGATGATCTCGAGGGTTCCGCGCCGTCCCGCGGCGAGGTAATCGGACAGGGACAGGATGTCCCGGGCGGCTTTCTCGCCGGTGAGGAGTTCGCGCCAGAGCCGGCCCTGGACCCGGATCGCGGACCGCGCCGCGGTCCAGTCGGCGGTGTCCGGGGCGGCGGCTACCCATCGCTGCCAGTCGCGCAGACTCCGGCTCACCGCGTACGCCGTGTGGTCGGGCAGGAGGGATTTCAGGTCAGCGAGCCAGTCCTTGATCGTGATCAGGCGCCCGGCCTCGAGCATGCTGCGGAACTGGTCCATCCGCTGCCCGTCGGTGATCGCGTTGGCCGGAAGGAGGGTGGTTTCCGCGATGGCCCGGCCGAGGCCATAAGCCTTACCCAGCAAGACGTCCGAGACGGTCAGCGCCTCCAGCAGACGGCAATGCAGCGTGAACACCGCGTCTAAGGTGGCGTCCCGGCTGCGGCCGGGATCGGTCAGGGCCGTCAGCACGTCGGACGTGGCCTCCATCAGCACCTGGGGCGGCCGGGCCAGCAGCCGTTGCAGTTGTGACTGAATCTGCTCGCCCAGCCACGCCGACTGGCTGGCGCCCGGAAAATCGGAACGCCCGGGCAGGTGATTGCCTCGTTCGGGGTCGCTGGCCGGGCCCCGGTGGACGGGTGAGTGGAAGAGCTGCGCCACCTGCCATCCAAGGGCAACAGCAGAGGCGATCCGGTAGCGCTCAGGGGGACGCGCCCGCTCGATGACGAACTCCTGTATCCCGCTGCTCACGTCGATGCCACTCATCTCGTACTTCCGCTGCTGCCCTCGGCACCGGGCCGGGCCCGGGCCGTTGAATTCTGCCACAGGCGCCAGCACCACCACAGGCCTCACGAGGGCATCACCAAGGAGACCGCGGTCGCCGATACAGTGACCTGACTGTGGCTGACTTCGCCGTGACTGGCCCCGCCGTGACCCGATCGATGTGGACCCTGTTCGAGCCGGTCCACGCGGTGACCTACTTCGCCCCCGAGGCGCGCTCCGCGTTCGCGGACGCGGGGCTGCGCGGGTTCTGGCGAGGCTACTTCGCGGGCCGCGCCGCCCCGCTGGGCCCGGTGGACGCGGTGGTCGTCGGGGCCTCGTTCTTCAACTTCTCCCCCGCCATGGCCGCCCGGGCGATCCCCGGAATCTGGGAGCTGATCTCCCCAGCTGAGGCTCTGCGGGTCCGCCTGGCCGGGGCGGTCAGCGCGCTGCGCCCCCTGCTCACCGGGCTGGATCCCGAGGTGACGGCCGCCGCGGACCTGCTCGGCCGCGCGGCTGGCGAAGTGGACTGCGCCGGGCGGGTCCTGGCGGCGGCCAACGCCGCGCTGCCGCCGCCGGAGGATCCGATCGCGCGGCTCTGGCAGGCGGCGACCCTGCTGCGCGAGCACCGCGGCGACGGGCACTTCGCCGCGGTGGCCACGGCGGACATCGACGGGTGCGAGGTGCTGGTGCTGCGCTGCGGCCTGGACATGCGGCGGGAGGATCTGCAGCCCATCCGGGGCTGGACCGACGAGCAGTGGGACGGCGCGCGGAAGCGGCTGGCCGCCCGGGGCTGGATCGGCCCGGACGGCGCGCTCACCCCTGGGGGCCGGGCCGCTCACGCCGCCGTGGAGAGCGCCACCGACCAGGCCGCGGCCCGCCCCTGGGCCCGGCTCGGACCGGCCGCCGTCACCGAACTGGCCGCGGCCCTCACCCCGATCGCGCGGGCGTGCGCCCAGGTCGTCCCCTACCCCAGCCCCATCGGCGTGCCCGCCCCCGGAACGCTGAGCACGCCGGCGTGACCCTCGCCGCCGGATAACTCCCGATGGTCAGATAACGAAAACCGCAGCCTGGCTGGGCAGGCCAGGCCACGCTGCGGTTTTCGTTATCTGCGCCGTGGTGCCCCCCGCGGTCAGCGGTACGGGTTGGCCGGGACGGTACGGGAGCGGGTGACGGACAGGTACAGGTCACGGCCGGAAGAGCTGCTGTGGCCATTGACGGCGGCGGGCGTGCTGGTGTCCGTCTGCTCGAGGACCCGCGTGGTGGACGGGTCCTCGAACATGGCCAGCGTGACACTGGTGACGCGGTCGAACCAGCTGATCTTCACGGCCGGGCGGCCCAGTTGGTCGCGCGCGTGGCTGTCCACCCGGACCCCGGGGGTGGCGGCGAGCACCCTGAACACGGCGGACCGCAGCGCGGGGCCGACCAGCGGGTTCCACAGCAGGAGGTTGGCCTGCTCGAAGACCTTGTCGTCCGCGGTCAGCCTGAGCGGCTTGATGACCGGCCTGTGCTGGCCCCGGAGGATTTTGTTCTTCTCCTTCAGCTGGTCCGCCATAGCCGCATCGGCCCGCTTCTGCTGCTGGTCGTACTGGGAGATGAGCAGGGCCCGCAGCGCGGCCGGATCGGTGGGCATGGCAGCGAACTGGGCCTGGGTCGGGGAATCGTGGCGGGCGACCGGCAGTTCCGCCGGAACCCCGGCTCCCTGCTGGTAGGTCCACACGTCCCCGGTGACGCTGTCGATCACGCTCATCTTCTTGTAGTTGTCCTGCATCTCACGCATGACGGCGTACCGGCCCTGGCCCTGCGGCGCGCCCGCCGCGACCGAGCTGAGCCGGTAGAGCGTCCGCTGTGCTGCGGTCAGGGTGATCGCGGGCTGGGTGCTGTGCGCGCCCGGGGTCTGCGCCGCCTGGCGCGGGACGAGGGCCACCACTCCGGCCGCGGTGCCGAGCGCGGCTGTCGTGGCGGTCAGGGTGAGGATCCGGCCACGGCGGTCCCGGCGGCGCTGCCGGGTCACCACCTGGGCCGCGATCGACGCCGGGGCGTGCATGTCCTCGGTGCACCGTCGCATCACGGTCCGGAGGATGTCTTCGTCAGTTCTGGGCATCAGCGGTCCTTTCTCACAATGTGCTGTCAGTAGTCGCGAAGATGGCGGTCAGCCCCGGGTGCACGCGCAGCTGGGCCATCGCGCGCGAGGCCGTGCTCTTGACCGTCCCGGCCGAGACGCCGAGCAGGCTGGCTACCTCGGCCTCGCTGCGGTCGTCGAAGTACCGGAGCACGACGATGGCGCGCTGCTGGGCGGTGAGCGTGTCCAGCGCCGCGAACAGCGCGGGCCGCAGCTCGACCGCGTCGTGGAGGTCGGCGGACCGCGGGTCGGTGCTCTCCGTGACGGGGAAGAGCCGGGTTTCCCGGGGCCGCCGGGCGGCGGCCCGCGACTGGTCGATCACGATGTTGTGCATCACCCGCCGGCAGAACGCCCGGGGATTGTCCACCCGCGACCAGCGCGCGGCCAGCCGCTGGAGGGTCTCCTGGTAGACATCCTCGGCGGTGTGTGCGTCGGAGGTGAGCAGCGCCGCGATGCGGAGCAGCTCAGCACCCGACTCGGCGGCGAACGTTTCGAACGCCCGCGCCTGCCGTTTATCCACGTGGCCTCCTGGTCTGCGCCGTCCTTGGTCTGCGCCGTCCTTGGTCTGGGGCGTCACCCCTAAGACGACCGCCGGGCTGGCGAGGTTGAAGCCCTTCCGTTTAGTCGCATCTACCTGCGGATATACCAGAGCCCGGGGGGAGCTGCCGTCATGCCGCAAAACGGTGCACACGGGACGGACAGGACACGCCACGGCGGTCCGCCCCTCACGCGCCGACCGGTCGGGGGACCGCCATAGCCAAGATCACGCCGCAACCACCTGGGCCTCAGGGCAGTGAATCACTGCGCGAACTCAAGCTCATCTGCATGAGCAACCTGCTGTCCACCTCCCAGGAGCGGGTCTACTTCAAGGACCTGATGAGCCGGTTCCTGTTCGTCAGCGAGGGCTGGATCGAGGCCTACACGCCAGGCCGGACCGCGGAGGAGCTGACCGGCAAGACGGACTTCGACGTGTTTACCACCGACCACGCCTCGGCGGCGTTCGCGGACGAGCAGGAGATCATCCGCACCGGAGTCCCGCTCGTGGGGCAGGTGGAACGCGAAACCTATTCGGGCCGCCCGGACGCCTGGGTGTCCACCACCAAGATGCCGCTCCGCGACGAGCGCGGGGAGATCATCGGCACGTTCGGGATCACCCGGGACATCACCGCCCAGATCAGGGCGGAGCAAGGACTGGCCCGCCAGGCGGGGGAGCTGGGCGCCCAGAACGAGCGGCTGCGCGAGCTGGACCGGCTGAAGGACGAGTTCGTGGCCCTCGTCTCGCACGAGCTGCGGACCCCGCTGACCTCGATCATCGGGTACATCCAGCTGCTGCGGGACGAGCGGGCGAGCGGGCTGGACACCGACCACTTCGCCGAGGTCATCGAGCGGAACGCGGAACGACTGCTGCGGCTGGTGGGCGATCTGCTCTTCCTGTCCCAGATGCAGTCGGGACGGCTCGCGCTGGAACTCCGCGACACGGACCTGGCCGGCCTGGCCGCCGAGGCGGTGGAGGAGGCGCGGCCGGAGGCGGCGCGCAACCACGTCGACCTGACGCTGTCCGCGACCCCTGTCCCCCGCATCACCGTGGACCCGACCCGCATCGCGCAACTGCTCGGCAACCTCGTCTCCAACGCCGTGAAGTTCACCCCGGAAGGCGGGACGGTCGAGGTCACCCTGGCCGCGGACGACGGCGAGGCGGTGCTCAGCGTCGCCGACACGGGCATCGGCATCCAGGCCACCGACCGGGAGCGGATCTTCGAGCGGTTCTTCCGCACCGAGGCCGCGACCCAGCGGGTGATCCCGGGCAGCGGGCTCGGGCTCACGATCTCCCGGGCCATCGTCGACGCGCACCAGGGCACGATCACCGTGCGCAGCGACGGTGAGCACGGCAGCACGTTCACCGTGCGCCTGCCGCTGGCTCCAGAGCCGCTGGCTTTAGCGCGGCGGGCTCACGCGGGGCGCTCAGGCGGGGCCAGCGGCCAGCCGGCGCGCACCGTGGCCACGGGATGATCGACGGTGACCGGCCTCCGCGTGCTCAGCGGAGCGGCGCTGACACCACGCCGCCGGGCTCGGTGCCCGCCTGGACGGACAGCGCGCCGTCCGGCGACCACACGCCGGACCGGCCGGCACACTCGGTGTAGCCGCCGCCGGTGGCTCCCGCGAAGCTGGCGATCGCGACCCACATCCCGTACTGCGACGCGATCCGGCCAGCCCGCTCCTCCTGGAGGACCCGCTCGCCCGCGGCCATGACGGTGCCGGCCACGTAGGCGTCGACGCCGAGGGCGGCCGTGTCCACCTGGTGCTGCGGGACGCTGACGTCCTTGCAGGTGGCCAGGCCGAGCCGCCAGCCGTCCACCTCCAGCACGGCGGGCTTGTCGCCGGGGGCGAACCGCCCGGCCTCGGCCTCGCCCAGCCACAGCTTCCGGTAGGCGACGCTGATCGCGGACCCGTCCACGGCCAGCATCGCGATGTGCGGGCGGCCTCCCTCGCCCGGTACCGGCGCGCCGGCCAGCGCGACCGACCCGGTCTCGGCGCACGCCTCGGCCAGCGGGCACAGCCGCGGGTCGCCAGCCGTCAGGGCGGGTGCCCCCAGCTCGTAGCCGGTCAGCGAGAGCTCGGGGAAGACCACCACCCGGGCGGCCGCGGAGCGCACCGCGGCCGCGTGCGCCGCCGCGTTCTGCGTCACGTCGTACGGCACGCACAGCGGCTGAGCGACCGCGACGCGAAGCGCTTCCCGCATGGGAACCCCCAGCTCGGAAGCAGGCGGCCCACCGATCCGCCCGCATAAGCTCCTATTTTCGCTCACTCACGAAAGTCTCTGCGGCCGCATGTCGATTTCCGTACCCGCGGATCGTGTAAACGGTGAGAAGCCAGCCGGGCGCCGGGCCTGACCGAGGAGGAACCAATGCCGCAGTACCTGCTCAGCATGTACCAGCCCGATGGTGACCCGCCGCCGCCCGAGGTGCTGGGCCCGATCACGGAGAAGATCGCGGCCTGGAGGAAGGACCTGCAGGCCGCCGGGGCCTGGGTCTTCACCGCGGGACTGCACCCCGCCAGCACGGCCACCGTGGTCCGCTCGCAGCACGGCGACGTGGTCATCACCGACGGCCCGTTTGCCGAGGGCAAGGAGCATCTGGGCGGGTTCACCGTGATCAGCGCGCCCGACCTGGACGCCGCGCTGGAATGGGGCCGGCGGATCGCCGAGATCACCACCCTGCCCTGTGAAGTGTGGCCGGTACGGAGCACTGACGGAGGCTGAGGCGGCGGTGCCCGGCCCGGATATCGAGCGGGTGTTCCGTGCGGAGTATGGGCGGGCGGTGTCGGTCCTGGTCCGCGTGTTCGGTGACATCGACATCGCCGAGGACGCGGTCCAGGACGCCTTCGCCCGCGCCGTCCAGCGCTGGCCGGCGGACGGGCTGCCGCCCAGCCCGGCCGGCTGGATCATCACCACCGCCCGGAATCAGGCGATCGACCGGCTGCGCCGGGACGCGTCCCGGTCCGGCCGGCACGCCCAGGCCGCCCTGCTGCACGCGGGCCAGGAACCGGCCACCGATTCCGGTGAGGAGGGGCCCGTGCGCGACGAACGACTCCGGCTGCTGTTCACCTGCTGCCATCCCGCGCTCAGCCAGACGGCCCAGGTCGCGCTGACGCTCCGGCTGCTCGGCGGACTCACCACCACGGAGATCGCGTACGCGTTCCTGGTGCCCGAGCCGACCATGGCCCAGCGGCTGGTCCGGGCCAAGGGCAAGATCCGTGACGCGCGGATCCCGTACCGGGTGCCGGCCGAGGCCGACCTGCCCGCCCGCCTGGGTGCCGTACTGGCCGCGGTGTACCTCATCTTCAACGAGGGCTACACGGCGAGCACCGGTGAGCAGCTGACCCGGCCTGGCCTGTCCGCCGAGGCGATCCGGCTCGGGCGGCTGCTGGCCACGCTCATGCCCGACGAGCCAGAAGTCCTGGGGCTGCTCGCGCTGATGCTGCTGACCGAGTCCCGGCGGGCGGCCCGGACCACGCCGGACGGCCGCCTGGTCCTGCTGGCCGGCCAGGACCGCAGCCGCTGGGACCGAGCGCTCATCGCCGAGGGGCAGGCGCTGGTGCGGCGCTGCCTGCGCCGCGGCCAGCCTGGCCCGTACCAGATCCAGGCGGCAATCAACGCGGTGCACAGTGACACCGTGCACCAGGACACCGCGCGGGGGGACACCGCGCAGGGGGATGGCGCGGGCCCGGGCGCGGCGGCCACGGACTGGGGGCAGATCCTCCAGCTCTACGACCAGCTGCTGGCCGTGGCGCCGAGCCCGGTGGTGGCCCTGCACCGCGCGGTCGCGGTGGCCGAGGTCGAGGGGCCGGCCGCCGCGCTGGCCCTCGTGGACGAGCTGGGTGCCGCGGCCAGCCGGGGCACCGGCCCCACCCTCGCCGGCTATCACCTGTTCTACGCGATCCGCGCCGATCTGCTGCGGCGGATGGGCCGGCCCGCCGAGGCGGCCGCCGCCTACGACGCCGCCCTCACCTGCACCGCCAACGCGGCCGAGCGGGA
>JAOPYP010000820.1 GCA_025964635.1 Actinomycetes bacterium
CGCTGCACCTGTCCGAGGGGACGGTACGCAACCACTTGTCGGCCGCGATCGGCAAGACCGGCGCCCGCACCCGCGCCGAGGCGGTCCGCCTGGCCAGCGCGAACGGCTGGCTCCTCGGCAGCTGACCATCCCGGGCGGCAGGGTCAGGCCACCCAGGTCACGCCGGTCAGCGTGACTATCTGACAGGCGTCATCGATCACGCAGGTAACCAGACCGGCCGTGCCGAACTCGGCGCGCGGAGTGTACGGATCGCTCGTCGCAAATGTCCGCAGCGGATCGTCTGGGTATTCGACCACTGTGGCCATCGTTGCGATCAGGTCATCGAACGCTTTCGCCGGAAAGCCGCCGAGGGCCCGCTGACTTAACTCGGCCGGTAGGTCACCGAGCCTGAGGCCGCGCCGCGGCCAGCCGTTCCTGTGGTACTGGCGAAGGAACTCGGCACGTTCCTGCTCGGGCAGGTCCCGGAGGATGACCCCGGGGTCATTCGGATCCTCAACCTGGGCCGGCTCTGCGGGCATGCCAGCCAAAGTTACACCCGGCCCCGGGCAATGGCCGGATCACTCGGGCCTGCTGGCGAGCGTCTGAGCCCGGGACCGGCCGCCCGCCGGCTGTCCTATGGCCGGCTGGCCACCCAGACGGTCCTCGTGGTGCGGACGGTGAGGTCCTCGCGCCGCAGGATGCTGGCGGGCCCGTCGCCGTCGAGGAGAATGCCGAGCGTGGCCAGGTCGTCGGCGCTGAGCTGGCCGTCGTCGGCGGAGCGTAGGCGCCGCAGAGAGGCCTGCGCGTAGCGGCCGGCCGGGGCGGGAAGGGGCGGCGCCAGGTCGATGACGAAGGTCCGCTCGGCGTCGGCGGTAAAGCCCGCCTTGGCCAGGAGGGGGCCCCAGTCGGAGCCGAGATGCGGGAACTCGCCGGCCCGTACTTCGTCCCGCGCGGCGTGGCAGCGCGCTTCGAGCCCGGGGCGGCCGATGCCGAGGTCGTCGGGCAGGAAGCGGGGGAAGGAGTCCATCTCGGCCACGGCCAGCAGGCCGCCGGGCTGGAGCGCGGCGAAGACCTGGGCCAGGACGCGATCAGGATCGGCCATGTGGTGCAGGGAATTGGACGCCCACACCAGGTCCGCCGGGCCGGTGTCGGGCCAGCCCGCGTCCAGGTCCGCCTGGACGGTGCGGACCCGGCCCGCCACGCCCTGCTCCCGGGCCTTGTCCCGGAGGCGGTCCAGCATGGGCGCGGATACGTCCACCGCGGTCACCTCGGCCCCCTCGAAGCGCCGGAGCAGGGCGAGGGCCCCGCTGCCGGTCCCGCTGCCCAGATCGAGGATCCGGCGGCGGGGGTGGCCAGCCGCCAGTTCGGCGACCCAGCCGATCACATCGGACAGGTAGGCGTGCAGCACCTCCGCGTCCAGGTCCAGGAGCTCAGCCAGGGCCGCCCCGTCGGCCTCCGCCCCAGCGTGATGATGGTCATGGTGGTGGGTGTGATGGTTATCCATGCGTCCACGCTACGTGCCGTTTGCGTGATTGACATAGAGTCTTGCCTATGACGCAAGACGGTGATCTCGACGGCCTGGTCCGCCAGCGGATCAGGGGCCTGCGTGCCGCCCGGGGCTGGTCGCTGGATGACCTGGCGGCCCGCTGCTACCTGAGCCCATCCACGCTGAGCCGGATCGAGACGGGCCACCGGCGGATCGCCCTCGACCAGCTGGCCCCGATCGCCCGTGCCCTCGGGACCACCCTGGACCAGCTGGTCGGGTCCGCCGATGACGACGACGTGGTGATCAGTCCGCAGCGCGACGAGGTGCGAGGGGTGACCACCTGGATGCTGACCCGCGAACCCGGGCCACACGGCGTCAGCGTGGCCAGGATGCGCATCACCAGGCCGACGCCCCACGACGGCGCGGGCGAACTCGGGGTCCATCCGGGCAAGGACTGGTTCACGGTCCTGTCCGGGACCATCGTGCTCAGGCTGGGGGAGCGGACCATCCTGGTCGAGGCCGGCCAGGCGGCGGAGTTCTCCACCATGATTCCGCATGCCGTCGGGGCCCGCGGCGGCCCGGCAGAGATCCTGTGCATCTTCGACCACGACGGTCAGCGCACCCATCTCCACCCCTCCCCGTGACCACCTGCCGCCATCCGCTGCGCCAGCCCGCCCGGGCATCCTTGGCTTAGCCGAGGGCGGGCCACCCGGTGCCGGCGGACTCGACGAGCTGGATCCTTTCCGGCACCATGACCGGCAGCGTAGATGGGGGCAGGACATGGTCGTCAGAGGTCCTGGGAGAGGGAGGTCATGATGCGCACGGTCATCGTCTGGTGGGACCTGTCCGGATCCGCCCAGACGATCGAGTCCCTGCGCACGTACCTGGTTGACGAGTCGGTCGCCGCGTTCGCCGAGGTACCCGGGCTGCGGCTCAAGACGTGGATCGCCGACCCGGAGACCAACCGCTGGGGTGCGATCCTGCTATGGGAATCCGCCGAAGCAGCTGCGCAGCCGCTGCCCAGCCGGGCGGCCGAACTGATCGGCTACCCGCCGGCCCAGTCACACGCCTTCGACGTCGAAGCCACCGTTGAAGGCGTCTACGAGGAGGCGCAGCTCGCCTGGCGCGGTCTCGCCTTCCCACCTGCCGCTGACCGGGCCTCGCCGTCATGATCCTGGGCAATCACTGCGATATAGCAGCACCAACTGCCCAGGATGAGGGAATTCGGAGCCGGGGCGGTCAGCCCTCGATGGCGCGGGTGCCTGGGGGAAAGCCGAAGGCCCGGCGCGCCTGGCCGGCCGGGTCGGGCGCGGTGACCTTCTCGCTGAGGACCAGGGTCACGGCACCGGGGGAGAAGTGCGCGTGGACCCAGGACGGGGCCCGGACAGGCGGGCCGACGCTCAGGGACCGCGCCTGGTAGCCGCCGGGGTGGCCAGCCATGGTGACGACCTCGCCCAGGCTGGGATAGCCGCCCGATCCCCGGAGCAGGGTGTGGCCGCGGCGGGCGAACTCGGCGCAGAAGACCACGATGCCCACGCGCCAGTCCAGCGTGAGGGGCCGGGCGCCGGCGCTCGACAGCGTCTCGCCGGGCCTGATCTCGATGATGCTGGCGTCGCAGAACGTCCGGGGCCTGAGCCCGGCACTCAGGTCCCCGGTCACACCCAGCCGGCCCGCGGCGCGGTCCAGGTAGGCGTCGATGACGGGCAGCATGGCGCGGGCCTGCGCCTGGTCGAGCGCGGGCGCGGCCCCGGCACGGTCACGTTCGGGGCGCGACGCCCGGGGGACGGCAAACGCCAGATAGACCGTCGCGGCCAGGGCGGCCAGGATCGCGGCGCACGAGAAGACCAGCCGCACGGCGAGACTGGTGTTCATCACACGCGTCAGAAAGCCTGGTTGTAGATGAGGCCGAGCAGCAGTTCGGCGGCTACCCCGGCCGCGAAGACCGCAGGCAGCCAGCGGGCCGCCGGAGCGTACTGCCGCCGGTGCAGGCCGGCCAGCGCGAACACAGCCGCCCCCGCGACCGCGAACAGGGTGGCGCTGGACCAGTAGTGCAGCCGCCAGGCGTAGGCCACTGCCGCCTCGGCCAGGAACGCGCCCGGCAGTGCGGCGGTCCCGGGGCCGCTCAGCCGCGCGGGCCCGCGCCACCACGCCCAGCCGGCCGCGCCGGACAGCGGGCCGCCGATCACCGCGCAGGCCGCCCAGAACTGCAGGATGCCGTGGCCGGCCGGGTAGCCCCGGGCGGCGGCGGTGAGGTAGTAGCCGGCCAGTTCCAGCAGCCCGGTCGCCGCGCCAGCCAGCGCCGCCGAGGCCGGTCTCACCCACATCGCGCCGGCCGCGAACATCGGGACCAGCCACGGGCTCGCCGCATTCACCAGGCTGCCCCACGGCGAGCCGAGGTACTTCTGCAGGATCGACGTGGCCGCGCCGGCCAGCAGGCCGATCACGAGGACCGCCGCCAGCCGGGCCGCTAACGGAGCGCTGGCTGGCCTGCCCGCCGTCTGCTCACCAACCGTCTGGGGCATTGCCACGCAAGCACCGTACCGGCGCCCGCCCCGTGGCCGGGCCGTGTCATCCCGGCCGATCCGCTCCGGGCCGGTCCGGGGGAACGGCCGGGTGGACCGCCCCGCGCTGCTGGCGATCGCCGCCGAGTGAGGGCTCACTCGCGGCCTGCTGGCCAGCTCCCGGTTCCGGGTAGCTGGCCAGCAGGTCCCGGCACTTCCGGATGCGGCCATCCAGGTCGGTCAGGAAACCCTCCAGCGCGGCCCGCTTGGCCTCGACGGTAGCCCGCAGGCTCTCCTGGAGGGTCAGGCACTCGCCGGTCAGCCTGCGGCGTTCCTCGTCGCTGGTCCGCTCGTCGTGATAACTGAGCCGGATCTCCGCGAGCCGGTCCTCGTTGCGGAGCACCACGGCGATCTCGTCCAGGTTCAGGCCGAGCAGGGTCTGCAGCCCGCGGATGCGCGCCACCCGGGCCAGGTCCTCCTCGGAGTACCGGCGCAGCCCGCCCGGGGTGCAGGACGGGACGAGCAGGCCCAGCTGCTGGTAATAGCGGAGGGCCCGCTCGGACACGCCGGCCCGGGCCGCGGCGGCGCCGATGCCGAGCAGGGGCTCACCCGCCGCCGTCGGCGGCTGCCCGGCGGCGGGTGCGGTGGTTGCGGCGCCACGCTGCGCCGTCGTGCCCACCCCGCTCAGCTGCTTCCCGGGGAGTCGGAACCGCGGTCGGCGCCGGCGCCCCCGGACTGCTCGGCCGTGGCCAGCTGGCTGTGGCCGTTGGCCGGTACATCGGCGTCCGAGGACGCGACCGGCTCGGCGAAGCCGGTGATCCCGCCGATCTCCGCGGCGCCGTCGGCCAGCTCGATCACGGCTGGCTCGGTGGCGTGCATGTAACGCTTGCCGCGCAGGGCGGACGCGATGATGGCCACGAGGGTCGCGATGGCCGCGAACGTGAAGGCCAGGTGCAGGCCGCTCGCGAACGGCTGCTCGATCAGTTTGGGGAAGAACGAGCGGCCGGTGACGTACGCCTGCTGGCTGGGGCTCAGATGCTGCAGGGCCCCGGTCGGGCCGAGCAGCTGCTTGATCGGGTTGTAGCCGAGGAAGGCGGAGAACAGGCTCCCGATCGGCGGCTCGTTCGCGACCACGTGCGCGGCCGTGGGGGAGACACCCGCGTTGACCAGGCCCTTGTACAGGTGCGAGGGCAGGTGGCTGGCCAGCCCGAGCGTGACGATCGTGAAGAACAGGCCCATGGACAGCACGGTCGCGGAGTTCATGAACGTGTTCATCATGCCGGCGCCGGCGCCGCGCTGGTCCGGCGGCAGGCTGTTCATGACCGCGGCCTGGTTGGGCGAGAAGAACAGGCCCATGCCCACCGCGAACAGGAAGATCAGCGCTGCGAACCAGACGTAGCTGAAGTTGATTGGCAGGAGTTCCAGGAGCAGGAAGGCGGCGCCGGAGACGATCAGGCCGGCCGTGGCGAACAGCCGGGCACCGTAACGGTCGGACAGGATGCCGGCCAGCGGCCCGACGATGAGGAAGCCCAGCGTCAGCGGGATCATGGCGATGCCCGCCCACAGCGGCGTCTGGGCGAAGCTGTAGCCGTGCTGGGGAAGCCAGATGCCCTGCAGCCAGATGATCAGCATGAACTGGATGCCGCCGCGGCCGAGGGCACCGAGCAGGCCGGCGATGTTGCCGGCCGTGAAGGCACGGATCTTGAACAGGTCCAGCCGGAACATCGGCTGCTCGACCTTGGTCTCCACCCAGCCGAACAGGATCAGCACCGCGATCCCGCCGAAGACGCCGGTCAGCACCCAGGGATTGGTCCACCCGGTGGGGTGGCCGCCGTAGGGGAGCAGCGAGTACACGATGCCGACCAGGACGGCGATCAGGCCGATCGCGAACAGCGCGTTGCCCAGCCAGTCGATCTTGGCCTGGATGCGGACCCCGTTGTCGCGGAGCTTGAGGTAGGCCCAGACCGTGCCGAACACGCCGAACGGAACCGAGACCAGGAAGACCAGGTGCCACTCGATGGGGGCGAGCACGCCGCCCAGCAGCAGGCCGAGGAACGAGCCGCTGACCGCGGCGATGCCGTTGATCCCCATCGCCTTGCCGCGCTCGTTCTGCGGGAACGCGTCGGTCAGGATGGCGGTGGAGTTCGCGAACAGGAATGCGCCGCCGACGCCCTGGAAGACCCGCATGATGATGATCCACAACGCGCCGGGGACCCCGGTCAGCCAGGTCACCGACAGCAGGATGGAGAAGATCGTGAAGATGGCGAAGCCGAGGTTGTACATCTTGACCCGGCCGTAAATATCCCCGACCCGGCCCAGGCTGACCACCAGCACCGCCGTGACCAGCAGGAATCCCATGAACACCCAGAGGAAGTACGAGGTGTTCGAAGGGACGAGGGGATTGAGCTTGATACCCCGGAACAGGTCTGGCAACGAGATCAACAAGATCGACTGGTTGATCGTGACCATCAGGATTCCGAGCGTGGTGTTCGACAGTGCGATCCACTTGTAGTGGTCGCCCCGGTCTGCGGCTGAGGGCGCCGCCTGCGCTTGTCCTGCCACCGGCATTAAGTCTCCTTGCTGAAGGGGAGGTGCGCTGAAACGTTGTGGGGGGTGCTGAGCCGCCGGGCTGGAATCCCTGGATTACTCCTGTGCCCCCGGGCACCTGACCCATCATACCGAGCCTTGACGTCAACGTCAGAGTCGGCGCCCCCGGGGTGCGCCCCGCGGCGTGGGCCCGCCCAGGCCTCCGGGAGTTGGCGCCCGGGCCTGCGGGCGGCCCTGGGCGGGCCTTCGGGCTGGTCAGAGCAGGGTGAGCTGTTCCTCAGCGGGCTCGGCGGGCGGGATGGCCGCCGGCCGGGCGCGGCGCCAGGTGCGCTGGCTCGGCGGCGGGCTGCCACGGCCCACGTGATAGCGCGCCGCGAGCTCGCGGACCTGCTCGGTGATCCGCTGCTGGTAGTCCTTGGGCGCGTAGGCCCGCGAACCATACAGCCCCCGGTAACGGGGGACCAGGTCCGGGTGATGCTCACCCAGCCAGGCCAGGAACCATTCGCGGGCCCCGGGCCGCAGGTGCAGGACGATCGGGCTGACGTGGGTGGCGCCGGCCTCGGCGATCTGCCGGACGGTGGACTCCAGCTGGGCCGGGGAGTCGGACAGGAACGGCACGACCGGGCCCATCAGCACGCCGCAGCGCAGCCCGTGCTCGCTGAGCGTGGCGCAGACGCCGAGGCGGCGCCGCGGACTGGGCGTGCCCGGTTCCACGGCCCGCCACAGATCCTCGTCCGCGCAGCCGACCGACACGCTGAGGCCCACGTCGGTGACCTCCGCGGACGCGAGCAGCAGGTCGAGGTCGCGGAGGATCAGCGTGCCCTTGGTCAGGATGGAGTACGGGTTGCGGGCGTCCAGCAGGGCCTGGAGGATCCCGGGCATCAGCTGGTACTTGCCCTCCGCCCGCTGGTAGACGTCCACGTTGGTGCCCATGGCGATGTGCTCGCCCTGCCACTTGCGCGAGTTGAGCTCCTTGCGGACCAGGGCCGGGGCGTTGACCTTGACCACGATCTTGGAGTCGAAGTCATGCCCGGCGTCCAGGTCGAGGTAGGTGTGCGTGTTGCGGGCAAAGCAGTAAACACATGCATGGCTACATCCACGATAGGGATTAATAGTCCAGCGAAACGGGACGCGGGACGAGTCGGGCACCCGGTTGATCACGCTGCGGGCGTGCACCTCGAAGAACGTCATGCCGCGGAAGCCCGGGGTGTCGAACGACCTGGTGATGGCGCCCCGCTCGAACAGCGCGGGCGCGGGCGCGGTCGTGGCCGGGCGGCCGTCCGGGGTGCCCGTGCTGCCCGGGGTGCCCGTGCCCTCCGGGGAGCCGGGGCCGCCAGGGACCTCTGGGCCGCCGGGGGTGTGCGGCTGAATCCGCAGCTCGTTCCATCGCATGCGGGCCACTCTAGAATTTTAGTTCGATAGTGGCAAACCCCGCTCGATCATGTCTTCGATTGCCGTCCGCCGCGGAGGGCGGGAAGCTGGGACCAGGCATCCCCCGCCGAGAACAGCCAGCAAGTTCGCAAAAGCCGTTACAGCACCGGGATCTGCGGCTAACGATCTTGCGGTGGGGGATAGTTAAGAACAAGTTCCCACCGGCCCGGCGGGGGTGGAGGTAGCCCGTATGGCGCTATCCATGGATGAGCAGCGCATCCTGGATGAGATTGAGCGCGGCCTCGCCAGCGCCGATCCGGCGCTCGCCACGAGGATGTCGTCGTTCGGCGCATCTCGCCGGATCGCGACCTTGCGCATGCGCCGGCTGCGGCTGGTCGCCTCGCTGATGACCTTGGTGGTCGTGGCGATGGTGTCGGTGCTGGTGTACGCGCTGGTCCCGTTCCGGACCGCGGCGGACCGGCATTCTGGCAGCAAAGCCAGTTCGTCCCCCGCCCAGGCGGTGATGACCGCGCCGTCGCACCGGAGCCAGTCGTCTGCGCAGGCCAGTGCCGCGCCAGCCAGCGCGGCCCCCGCCAGCCCCGTTCTCGGCACCGCAGCGTCCGCGACCGCGGCCGCCGGCCTGGCGCCCAGCACGCACGCGGGTGCCTCGGCCAGCCCGGCCGTCACGCATCAGCAACCGCGGGGCACGCCGGCCCAGTAGACCGACCAGCCCGGCTGACCTGCCCCGGCTCAACGGGATATCTGAGCTGCCCGGAGTCGGAGGGGAGGCGGACCCGGCTGGAGTGGGCAGGGAGACTGGTCGGCAGGGAGACTGGGCCGCCCCGGCCGCGGCGATGCGCAGGACCGTCAGTTCTCGCGCCAGAACTGCAGCAGGTACTGCTCCAGTCCCTCAAGATTCTTCCTGGCCTGCTGGAACTCGTCGCTCAGCGGGTCGACCCCGCGCTCGAACATCTCCTCGTACAGTCGCATGACCTCGCGCCGGTTGCGTGCGTAAACCCGGACCACGTAGTCACCGACGCCGCCGGCCAGGGTCAGCCCGTCCACCGCGCGGCCCGCCGACCCCATGTCCACGCTGACCTGGCCACGGAGGTACAGGGTGCCCTTGGCCTCGTCCTCCCAGGCGTCACCGAACGCCGGGGGCGCGGTGTCCCACTCCTCGAGGGTGAGCCGGACGCCGATGTGCTCCTGCAGGCTGCCCACCCACAGCTGCTCCCGGTTCACGCTGACCAGCGTGCCCACCGGGGCGAGCGGGCCGCCGGGGGCATCCGGGTCCACGGTCGAGTCATGCACCCGGAACATCCGCCGGTCCGGGAAGACAGGCATTTCCAGCCGGATCAGGCGTCGGCTCATGTGTCCCCCCTTTGGCCCTATGCGGCTTCAAATTAATAGCATGCTCTGCGCGGGGGCGGCGCGGGCCAGCATTCGGCCACAAACTCACCGAAAGTAACTCTCCGTGATCATGCCCGTCAGGTGCCTGTACATCCCTGGACACCGGGGTGTCCTGGCCAGGCACGGGATGTCACGGATGCGGTCACGCGGGTGGCTGACCCTGGTCGCGGCGTGTTGGAGCCGGGGCGGGGGGTCCGGGCCCGGGGATACGGGCCCGGGGATACGGGCCCGGCTGGTCGTCAGAGCGCGCGGGCCCGGACTTCCGCCCACAACGCCTGGTAGGACTGGGCGGCCCGGCTGTGCGGCGCGAACGCCGCGACCGGGGCGCGTTCCACGGACATCCGCTCGATCTGTGACAGCGCCGGGATGGTGGCCACGGCCACGTCGTCACGCTCGGCCGGCAACCGCTCGGCTATCTCGCGGTGCAGGTTCTTGCGCGCGTCGATCATGGAGAAGAAGGCCAGCACCGCGGGCCGCTGCCCATTGAAGCCGCTGATGAACTCGGTGAGCTGGTCCAGGGTGCGCAGCGACAAGACCGTGGGGATGAGCGGGACCAGCAGGCTGTCGGCCGCCTGGAGGACACTCTCCGACAGCAGCGAGATACCCGGCGGGCAGTCGAGGAAGATCACGTCGTACTGGTCGCTGAGCGGGGCGAGGAGCCGGGCGATCCGCCGGGTCGGCTTCTTCGTGGCCCCGAGGACGAGGTCCAGGTTCCGGTAGGTGAAGTCGGCGGGAAGCAGGTCGAGATCCGCGAAATCGGTGCCCTTGATCGAGTCGTCGATCTCCCGGCTGCCCTTGATCAGAGCCTTGCCGCCGCCCTTGACCCGGGGGCGGATCCGGAACAGGTAGCTGGCGGCCGCCTGCGGGTCCAGGTCCCAGAGCAGCACCCGCAGCCCATCCTGGGCGGCCAGGTAACTGAGGTTGACGGCGGTGGACGTCTTCCCGACACCGCCCTTGATGTTGTAAGTGGCCAGAATCTTCATTCGCCTGCATCCCCCGCCCGTCCGTTAGCGGACCTTCTGGCGCTGCCACCCGTTGTCCCGGTGCGGCCTCCGGACGTCCCGGCGCTGCTGGTCAGCTCCTGGAACCGGCGGTCGCTGGCCGGGCTGGCGAATTCGCCGAACCGCTCGGCGAACTCGTCGCGGGCACGTCGCTGGGCGCGGCCGAGCCCCCCGGCCAGTTCGCCCATGGCGAGCAGGGCGGTGGCGGGGACGTCCCGGTCGCCCATCATCTGGCCGGCGAACTCCCGCAGCTCTTCCTGCTGCACCTGGCGATCCTGGAACTCGCCGAGGCAGTCCTGCAGGCCCTTCAGGTCCTTCAGGGCGCGCTGGTACGCCTGCGGGTCGAACAGCGAGGCGAAGATCTCCAGCAGGTAGCGCAGTTCCTTGCACCGCTTCCGCAGGTCATGGAGCTGCTCCGCGGGGGAGTCCGCGCTGATGGCCCCGCCCTGGCGGAGCACCCGCCGGTGCGCTCCGCGGAGCCGCCTGGTGGCCAGGTCCGCGGCCCGCTCGCCGGCCCGCGGCACGGTGAGCCCGGTCAGCGCGCCGCGCCATTCGCGGGCCAGCCGCGAGAAGCGAGCGGACCGCAGCCCGCGGGTCAGGGAGCGCTGCTCGATGCCGCGGCGCCGGGCCAGGTGGGCGTGGAAGGGCTCGAGCTCGGCCGGGGTGCCGGACACCAGGGCGCCGGCCATCTCGTCGTAGTTCAGCAGGTAGACGTCGAGATCCCGGGTGGGCGTGGTCAGGTCACCCAGCCACTTGAACTCGGCCCGGAACCGGGCCGTGAGGCTGGCGGGGAGGGCGTCCCCGGCGAGCTTGAGCACGGACCGGGTCCGCCGCACGGAGACCCGCAGGTCGTGCAGGAACTCGGTATCGATGTCCCGGATGGTGCCGGGCACATTGGCCTCCAGGGTGTCCAGCAGCTGCAGCAGTACGGCCTGGAGGGCGCCCCGGGCGGCCATGCCCGGGCCCAGCTGGACACTGATCTTGTTGCTGTACGCCTCGGGGCGCTGGCCCGCGGCAGCCAGCGCGGCGTCCAGGGGGCGGCCCGGGTGCCCATTGAGCCCGGCCGCGGCGGCCAGTACTTCCCCTATCCGCTGGGCCTGCAGCTGGTAGCCGCGGACCGCGGTCACCTGGAGCCGGGCCGGGAGCTGGGCCGCCGCCGGGTGATCGACCGTGGTCCGGTCCGCCCTGATCCAGGCGACCGTCTTGGTGTCCGCGTTGAGCACCCGGAGGTCCTGGACGGCGCTGGTGGCCCGGGCGGCGGCCAGCAGGGCCCGGATCCCGGCCAGCGGGGCGATCACCGCGGTCACGGGACCGGGCGGCAGGTCCTCGGCCAGGGCCGGCCAGGCCAGCCGGCCTGCGGGCTGGCTGACCAGGTCCCCGGCGGCCGTGGACAGCACCAGCTCCGCGGGCCGCGGGCCGGTCAGGTACTCCAGCGTGAGCCCGGCGCGGTGCAGCCGCCAGTCGAACGTGTCCAGCCAGGTGCGGCGCACGGTCCGGGGCCGGCCGGGGGCGCCCAGCGTAAACCGCGGGGCGAGCGCGGCCAGCACGTCATCCTCGCTGGGCTGGCCAGCGCCACCGGCCGCCAGCTCGACGACATGCGAGAACGTTTGCACCGGAACCTCGGCTCGGTCAGGAAGCAAGGCCGCGCGGCGGGGAGAGGCCGACGGTATTTCCTACCTGAGTCTAGCCAGCGGCGGCCGGCCCGCTCGTGGCTAGCGCCGGTTGATCCGCTCCTGGCCAGCGGCCGGCTCGTCCCGGACCCTGTCGGGTGCCGGCAGGGCTTCGTCTGCGGGCGCCGGCCCCTGGTCCGGTACCGGGCGCATGATCAGCGTCCCCTCGGAGGTCACCTGGATCTTGGGTACGGGCACGTCGTCCGGGGCGACCCCGGCGGGCATGCTCAGCGTGTCGTCAGCCAGGCGGGGGGCAGGCGGCGCGGCAACCCGCTCAGCTGAGGCTGGAGCCGGTACCGCGTCGGGCGGGTCGTGCCGGTCCGGGCGGTCCCGGGCCTCTGCGGGCGAGCCGGCCTCTGCGGGCGAGCCGGCCTCCGCAGAGCCGGCCTCTGCGGGCGAGCCGGCCCCCGCCGGCCGGCCCGCGTCCGCGGTAGCGCTGGCCACCACTGGCGAGCCGGCCTCCGCAGCCTGGCCGGCCTCCGCGGCCGGGACCTCCCCGGCAGACGCGCTCTTTTCCGCGGACCGCACTGCTTCCGGGGCCGCTTCCCCGTCCGGCTCATCAGCCGTGTCTCCGTGCCCGGCCATGCCGGGGATGGTCAGGGGCGGTCGCTTGATCGCGGGCATGACCGAGGTCAGCTCCGCACTGGCCCGGACCACGGCCCGCTTCTGCTGCTGCTGTGCATCGACCTTCGCGGCGGCCGCATCCAGCCGGTCATTCATCCCGGACATCTGACGCGCCCGCGTCCGGAGCTTGCGGATCCGGTCTGCGACGTACATCAGCAGGACAACCACGGCAACGACGACAATGAGCAGCTCAGCCATGTATCACGCCATCACTGGAAGGACTTGCGGGGTAACCCACAGCCTACGCGAGGGCCGCCGCTGCCCCCGTGGCCCACGGGCCTGGTGTCGGCGTGGATCAGGCATAGTCCCGGTAAAGCCGCGGTCAGGCCAGCCGTGTCACCTCGACGGTCACGTCCATCGCGACGCTCGGGGCCCCGTGATAAATCCCTTTCAGCGGCGGCACGTCGGCGTAGTCCCGGCCCCGGGCGACGACCACGTGGCCCTCACCGACCGACGCCTGGTTCGTCGGGTCCGCCGCCACCCAGTCCCCGGCCCAGTACTCGACCCAGGCGTGGCTCTGCCCGGCGACCGCCTGCCCGATTCCCGCCTCGGGACGCGGGTGCAGGTACCCGGACACGTACCGGGCGGGCAGGCCCGTCTCCCGCAGCAGGGCGACGGTCAGGTGCGCGATGTCCTGGCAGACTCCCTGGCCCTTGTCCCAGGCTTCCTGGGCGCTGGTCTGCACCTCGGTGGCCCCTGGCACGTACTCCACCCGCTCCCGCACCCAGGCGGCGATGGCCGAGGCCGTCTCCAGCGGGTCCGCGCCCCGGGTCCGCTCCCGGGCCGCCTCCGCCAGCGCGGCGGCCACGGTGGTCCGGGGCGTGGCGGCGAGGTACTCGGCGGCGATGCCGGCGCCCGCCCGGGCGCGCAGCTCGTCCCAGGCCAGCGGGTCCGGGGGAGCGGGGGCGGCGCTGGTCTCCACCACCGCGTGCGACCGCACGGTGAGCTTGTCGTGCGGAGCCTGGATGTCAAACGAGCTGACCACGGTGCCCCAGTAGTCCTGATACGCCCAGACGGGTGTCCCGTTTCCCACCGATACCCGGGTCTGCCGCGCGGCCTGGCTGGGCAGGGTGAGCGGCGTCATCCGGGCCTCGTTGTAGGAGGCGCGGGCGGCGCCCTGGTAGTGCATCCGGGTCTCGTGGACGATCTCCAGCAGCCAGCCCACTCCTCAGCACTCCTGAGCCCAGATCACGGGCTGCTCGTAGATAAAGTAGCGGCCGGTGATCGCCTCGCTGGCCTGCCGGCAGGTGCGCTGCAGGGTGGTGAGCAGGTCCGGCAGCAGGCCCGGGAGCTGCTGGGGGTCCGCGTACTCCAGCCGGGTGCGCAGCTGGCCGATCGACCGCCGCGCCGGGTCGGTCAGGGCGCCACCCGCGCCGGGGTCGAGCGCGGCGAGCGCCTCCTCCGCGGTGGCCAGCGCGTGCACCACCGACCGGGGGAACAGCCGGTCCATCAGCAGGAATTCGACGACCTGCCGCGGGTCGCCGGACCAGGTCCGGGTGCGGATGAAGGACTCGTAGGCGCCGCAGGAGCGCAGCAGCATCGGCCAGCTGACCTCATACGGCGTGGCCGGCATGCGGGCCAGCAGCAGCCGGGCGGTCATGTCCACGCGTTCCAGGCTGCGGCCCAGCACCAGGAACCGCCAGGCCTCGTCGTGGCTCATCGTCGACTCGGTCAGGCCGAAGAACAGGGCGGACCGCTCCCGGATGAACTCCAGGTAGACGTGCGGCCCGAGCCGGTCGGCGGACTTGCGGCGCGACGCCAGCCCGTGGCTGGTCACGTTGAGGCACTCCCACATCTCGCTGGAGATGACCTCGCGGACGCTGCGCGCGCCGCGCCGCGCGGCCAGCACCGCCCCGGCGATCGCGCTCGGGTTGTCCTGGTCGTAGGCCGACTGGTCCAGCGTCGTGCCGATGTCCAGGCGGGCGCCGTCCGCGGCCGGGATGCCCAGCACGGCGAGCAGGGCCCGGCAGTCGGCTTCCTGGTCCGCGTGCGGCTCCTCGAGCATCCGGTGGACGTACACGTCGACCATCCGGGCGGTGTCATCCGCGCGCTCGATGTACCTGCCGGTCCAGAACAGGGTCTCGGCAATCCGGCTGAGCAACCCGGTGATCATTGCTGGTCTTCCATGGGCGGCCCGCTCTGCCTGCTGACCTGCGCATCCCGCGGCAGCGGGGGAGGAGCCATCACCGGAGAGCCGGGCTGGACGGTCACGGCCAGGGCGGCCTGGCCCGCGGCGGAATCCGCGTCCCCGGCGCCCGGGGCTTCCGGCTGGCCCGGCGGGACGAGCACCCAGGTGTCCTTGGACCCGCCGCCGCGGCTGGAGTTGACCACCAGCTCGCCTTCGGGCAGCGCGACCCGGGTCAGCCCGCCGGGCAGCAGCCAGACGTCGGTGCCGTCGTTGACCGCGAACGGGCGCAGGTCGATGTGCCGGGGCGCCAGGGTCTCCCCGATGAGCACGGGCGAGGTGGACAGCGCCACCGGCTGCTGCGCGATCCAGCTCCGGGGCTGCACGGTCACCTGGGCGCGGAGCGTGTCGAGGGTGGCCTCGTCGGCCCGGGGGCCGATGACGATGCCGCTCCCGCCGGCCCCGTCCACGGGCTTGAGGACCAGCTCGTCGAGGTGATCGAGCACCCAGTGGAGCACCTCCGGGTCGTCGAGCCGGTAGGACTCGACGTTTTCCAGCAGCGGTTCCTCCCGCAGGTAGTAGCGGATCAGGTCAGGCACCCAGGTGTACAGCAGCTTGTCGTCGGCGACCCCGTTGCCGACCGCGTTCGCGATGGTCACGTTCCCGGCCCGGGCGGCGTTGACGATGCCGGGGCAGCCGATCACCGAGTCGGGGCGGAACTGCAGCGGGTCCAGGAAGTCGTCGTCCACCCGGCGGTAGATGACGTCGACCGGGCGAAGCCCCTGCGTGGTGTGCACGTACACGCGGTTGCCCGCGCAGGTCAGGTCGCTGCCCTCGACCAGTTCCACGCCCATCAGGCGGGCCAGCAGGGCATGCTCGAAGTAGGCCGCGTTCAGGGTCCCGGGGGTGAGCACCACCACGACCGGGTCGGGGCTGCCCGTGGGGGCCGCCGCGCTCAGCGCGGCCAGCAACTCGGCTGGGTAGCTGTACACCGGGTGCACGTGCTGCTCGGAGAACAAGGCGGGGAAGGTCCGGGTCATCGCCAGCCGGTTCTCGATGACGTAGCTGACCCCGGACGGGATGCGGACGTTGTCCTCGAGCACCCGCACCTGCCCGGCCCCGTCCCGGACCAGGTCGATGCCGGCCACGTGGACACGGACCCCGTTCGGCGGGTCCAGCCCGGCCACCTCGCGGTGGAAGCGCTGGGACGTGCAGACCACCCGCCAGGGCAGCACCCCGTCGGCGAAGGCGTGCCGGGGCCCGTACACGTCGGCGAGGAAGTCCTCGAGCGCGAGGACCCGCTGCTTGACGCCGCGCGCGATCAGGTCCCATTCCACGGCGTCGATCACCCGGGGGATGAGGTCCAGGGGGAAAGGCCGTTCCTCGCCCGCGTAGTCGTAGGTGACCCCGCGGTCGGTGAACATCCGGGCCAGCTGGTCCGACCGGAAGCGCAGCTCTCCGGGATCCAGCGGCTGCAGCGCGGCGAGCAGCCCGGCGTACGGCGCCCGCGGCCGGCCCGGCTGCTCGAACATCTCATCCCAGGCCTCGGCCAGCTGGTATGAGTCGAAAATGTCCGCCACGTCCGCAGCGTAAGCGGGATCTGTTCCGCAGTCATTACCGCCGATGACGAATATGTTTCGGCTGCGTTTCGCCGGCGGCCCGTCACGGAGCGGCGTCCGGTCATCCTGGCGCGGCGGGCCGGCCGTCACGCAGCGGCCGCCCGGCCCGCACGCCTGCCCGTGAAGCGCCTGCCCGTGAACGCCTGCCTGCGGACACCCGCCCGGCGGGCCTTTCCGCGCCCGGCCCCCCGGGCGCAGACTGGGGTAGGTGTCCTGACCGGCTGATGCCGGCGTGAACTGAGGAGGGCCCTGCCGTGCTCTACGTCTTCGGCTTCCAGCGGACCGCCGTCGTGCTGAGCGACCTCTACTTCGTGGACCCCGACCCGGAGATCAAGGGCCAGGAAAGCCCGGAGCACGGCGCCCGCCTGGAGGTCCGGGCCATCACCCCCGGCGCGCTGCAGGGGTCGATCTACTCGGCGCAGCCCATCGAGATCGGCGACCTGATCTGGCGGGCTGACCTCCTCGAATCGGTGGATGGCCCGCCGGGCAGCTTCGACCGCACGCACCACCACCCCGGCGTCTCCCGCGGCCTGGAACCGGGCAAGCGGGTCTTCGACCGGAAGCTGTCCGCCGCGCCCGTCGAGTGGGTCGGGAACCAGCTGGCTGACCTCGAGGCCCTGCTGGACCAGGCGGGCGTGGGGGGCGATCCGGCCGACGCCGCCGACGCGCAGAGCCTGCGCGACGTCCTGCCCGAGGTCCTGGAGGCGCTGGCCCGGCTGCTCGACCGGGTCCAGGCCGGCGAGCTGGGCCGCCCTCCCGCCGAAGGCCGCCTGGCCAGCGTCCGCGCTGGCTGGCTGTAGCCGGGCGGCTCCCGCCTCGTCCCCGGTCCTGGGCTCAATTAATGCGACATAGCCGCACCAATCGCCCTGGGTCATGGACGCCTAGCGCCCCCGCCCGCACACTGGAGGCGTGCACGACTTCGATCTGCTGGTCATCGGGTCCGGGCCGGGCGGCCAGAAGGCGGCCATCGCGGCCGCGAAGCTGGAACGCAGCGTGGCGATCGTCGAGCGGCCGGACATGCTCGGCGGTGTCTGCGTCAACACTGGCACGATCCCGTCCAAGACCATGCGTGAGGCGGTCCTGTACCTGACCGGCCTGGACCAGCGGGAGATGTACGGGCAGAGCTACCGGGTCAAGGACGAGATCACGATCGCCGACCTGGCCAACCGGACCCGGCACGTGGTCACCCGCGAGAACGACGTGGTGCGCAGCCAGCTGACCCGCAACCGGGTCACGGTGCTCACCGGCACCGCGTCCTTCCTCGGCCCGCACGAGATAGAGGTGGACGACGGCGGCGGCCGGGCGCGCAAGGTCACCGCCGACTCGGTGGTCATCGCGACCGGGACGAGGCCCGCCCGCCCGGCCAGCGTCGCATTCGACGAGAAGACGATCATCGACTCGGACGGCATCCAGCACCTCAAAAAGGTCCCGCGGACCATGGTGGTGGCCGGCGCCGGCGTGATCGGCATCGAGTACGCGTCGATGTTCGCGGCCCTGGGCTGCAAGGTGACCGTGGTCGAGCAGCGGGACCGGATGCTGGAGTTCTGCGACCTCGAGGTGGTCGAGGCGCTCAAATTCCACCTCCGCGACCTGGCCGTCACGTTCCGCTTCGGCGAGATCGTGGACTCGGTGGAGGCCAAGGGCGAAGGCGCGATCGCCACCCTGCGCAGCGGGAAGCGGATCCCGGCTGACACCGTGATGTACTCCGCGGGCCGGCAGGGCGTGACCCACGCGCTGAACCTGCCCGCGGCGGGGCTGGAGGCCGACGGCCGCGGCCGGATCAAGGTCGACGAGTTCTACCGGACCGCGGTGCCGAACATCTACGCGGTCGGCGACGTGATCGGCTTCCCGGCCCTGGCCGCCACCTCGATGGAGCAGGGCCGGCTGGCCGCGCATCATGCCCTCGGCGAGCCGGTGCACACCGCGCACCTGCTCCAGCCGATCGGCATCTACAGCATCCCGGAGATCAGCTTCATCGGCCGGACCGAGGACCAGCTCACCAAGGACTGCGTGCCGTTCGAGGTGGGCGTGTCCCGGTACCGCGAGCTGGCCCGCGGGCAGATCATCGGCGACTCCTACGGCGTGCTCAAGCTGCTCGTCTCCCCGGAGGATCACTCGCTGCTCGGGGTCCACGTGTTCGGCACGCAGGCCACGGAGCTGGTGCACATCGGCCAGGCGGTGATGGGCTGCGGCGGCACCGTCGACTACCTGGTCGACGCGGTGTTCAACTACCCGACCCTGGCCGAGTCCTACAAGGTCGCGGCGCTCGACGCGACCAACAAGATGCGCCTGGTCGCCCGCTTCGACTAAGCGTTCGCCCCGCGAACGGGGATGCGCCCGCGGCCCGCATAAGATCAGGGAATGCCTGATTCTGTTCCCGCTGCCACCGCGGCGCAGCTCGATGACCCGTTCGCCGAGCTGAGAGGGCCGCTGGCGGGCACCGTCCGGATGCGGCTCGAGGTCGCGGACAACGCCCCGCTCACCCCGCACATGCAGCGGCTGGTGCTCACCGCCCCGGAGCTCGCGGACCTCACCTACCGGCCCGGCCAGGACGTCATGCTCCTGGTGGCGGTGGATGGCAACCGCCCGGTGCGCCGCCGGTACACGATCCGTGACCTGGACACCACCCGGCAGCGCCTGACCCTGGACATCGTCCGGCACGGGGACGGTCCCGGCGAGCGCTGGGTGCGGTCGGCCCAGCGCGGTGACACGATCGAGGGCATCGCCCCCCGCGGCAAGGTGTTCGTGGCCAGCGCCGCGGACTGGCACCTGTTCGCGGCGGACGAGTCCGGGCTGGCCGCGGTGTTCGCGATGACCGGCTCACTGCGGCCGGATGCCCGCGCGGCCGCGTTCCTGGAGGTCCCGGAGGCCGCCGACGAGCAGAAGCCGGACCTCCCGGCCGGGATCAGCCTGAGCTGGCTGGCCCGCGAAGGCCGGCCGGCCGGCGACCCGGCGGCCCTGGCCGCGGCGCTGCAGGCGGCCGAGCTGCCGCCCGGCGCCGGCCACGTCTACCTGTTCGGGGAGGCCAGGGTCGTGCTGGCGCTGCGTGAGGTGCTGGCGGCCCGCGGCGTGCCCGGCGAGCAGGTCTCGGCCAAGGCCTACTGGGGCCGGGGGAAGGCCAACGCCCAGCACGGCGAGCCGGCCCGGGACAGCTGACCGCCGCGCTCCCGCTTCACCCCGCCGCAACGAAGACCTCGCCCGGGCCGCTCACCCGCCCGGGCCGCCTGGCTCCCACGCCTAAAACCGGGTCGCCGCCAGCCAGCGGTGCAGCAGGTCCGGATCACCGTGGACCGCCACCGCCGGGCCGTCCGCCGGGAGCCTTCTCAGCAGCACCAGGAGCAGGTCCGACGCGCCGCCCCGCAGCGCGAGCGTGGCCTTCTCGTGGGCGCGGCGCACCGTGATCCCGGCCGGGTCGTGGCGGACCACCCACTCACCCGTGCCGCCGGGCACGTCGGCCGCGTGCACGTGCAGCGATTCGCCGGCGGCGAGAACGGCGTCGCTCAGGTCAGGATCGCCGTCGCCCGGCTCGGCCAGCATCGTCAGCCATTCGTCGATCCCGTCGGCGGCCACGTCCGCGGGGATGGCGGGCCGCCCGTCCGGTCCGCGCCGCCCGTTCCCGGACGGCACCGTAAGCTGAGCGTCCACGCCGTGCACCGTGGTCTCGTGGGTCATCCGCCGCGCCCAGTACCCGGCGGGCCGCTGCGCGCCGGACGCCCAGACCAGCACGTCCCCGGCCTGCCCGAGCACGGTGACCAGCCGGTCCGCGCCCGCGCGCAGCCATCCGGCGTGCTGGGCCGGGTCGTCCGGGATCCGGCCGTCCGGGACCTCGCGGAACGCGATGGCCTGCGCCGACTCGGTGCTGACGATCTGGGCCGCCCAGCGCTGGGCCCGGCCGACGTGGGTGGCCAGCTGGCGCAGCGTCCAGTCCGGGCAGGTGGGCACGCTCACGGTGAGGTCAGCGCCGTCGACCAGCCCGGCCAGGGCCTGCGTACTGGCGGTGATCTCCTCGTAGTAGCGCTCCGGGGTGAGCACGCGGGGCGGCTCAGCCGCAGCCGCAGGCGCCACCGCAGCAGCCACCGCCGCCGCCTGCCGAGCGCGGCCCGGCCGCGCTGGACCGGCCGCCGACCGAGACCGTGGACAGCAGCTTGACCGTGTCGTCGTGTCCCTCGGGGCACAGGCACGGCTCGGACGCTTCGCTCATCGGCCGGGTCCGCTCGAACGTGGATCCGCAGGCCTTGCATCGGTACTCGTAACGTGGCACAGGGAAAGGGTACGCGCCCGGGCGCTTCCCGGCGAGGGCACGCTCCGCCGCGGGGCACGGGCGCACGGTCCCGGACCGGGGGATGGGGCGGCCAACGCCCGGCGCGCGGGACCGGGCGGATGTATGGTCAGCGGGGTCACGGTGGCCGGGGCCTGGGGAGGGCGCCAGCCACGAGGGCCAGGGCCGGAAGCCGGGCCAGGAAGGTCCCGGCGGCCAGGGGAGGAGGCCGCGATGCCCGTGATGAGGGAGTATCCGCCCGGCACGCCGTGCTGGGTGGACCTGTCCACCAGCGATCCGGCCGCGTCCCTGGCCTTCTACACCGGCCTGTTCGGCTGGGAGTCCTATTCCGCCCCGGGGGACGGGGCGGCGTCCTACACCTTCTTCGCGCCGGCCGGGACCGCGCCGGAGAACTTTCCCGGCCGGGTGGTGGCCGGCCTGATGCCCAGCCCGGACGCGGAGCGGGCCGCCGCCTGGAACACCTACGTCAGCGTGACCGACATCGACGCCACGGCCGCCCTGGTCACCAGCGCCGGCGGCCACGTGATCGTCCCGCCGCTGGACGTGGACGGGCAGGGCCGGATGGCCATGTTCGCGGACGACCAGGAGGCGGTGTTCGCGGCCTGGCAGCCCGGCGCCTTCCCGGGCTGCGGGCTGGTCAACGAGCCGGGCTGTTTCTGCTGGAGCGAGCTGGCCTGCCGGGACACCGAGGCGGCGGCCCGGTTCTACGGGCGCGTGTTCGGCTGGGAGGCGGAGACCAGCCAGATGGGGCCGATGACGTACACCGAGTGGCGGCTGGGCGGCCGCGCGGTCGGCGGCATGGTGCACATGGATGACGACTGGCCGGAGGGGGTCGCGCCGCGCTGGGTCGTGTACTTCGCCGTGACCGACTGCGACGCGGCCGCGGCCCTGGCGGCCGGCCTGGGCGGCCAGGTGGCGGTACCGCCGGTGGACGCCCCGCCCGGGCGCCTGGCGGTGATCGCCGACCCGCAGGGGGCGGCCTTCACCATCATCAAGCTGGCCGGCGACCCCGCGAGCCCCTGATCCTGCCAGCACGGGCCCGGGGGGATCCCCTCCCGCATGTCAGGCGACGGTGTCCTGGTCCTGCTCGGCCGGCATGATCTGGGCCAGCGGCGGCCGCTCGAGCAGCTCGTTGATGTGCTCGTCGAGCCGCAGCCCGGTGTCGGTGGCCACCGCGTGCAGGTACACCTCCGGGCGGCGCAGCGTCCGCACCCCGGGGGTACCCGGGGCGCAGATACCCCGCTGCGGCAGCGACGCCCGGCTGGCCATGGCGCGCAGCACGGCCGAGCTCATCAGGCTGAGGTCCCACAGCGGCTGGTGCCGGTTCTGCCGGGCCCCGAGATCGACCTGGGCCATCGCGCCGAGGCCCGCGTCCTCCAGCACGTCGACCATGATGCCCAGCTCCACCCCGTACCCGGTGAGGAACGGGATGCTGCACAGCAGGTCACGGTACGCAGCGAACTCACCCGCCAGCGGCTGCACGAACCCGGTGAGTTCCGGGCAGAAGAAATTGAACAGCGGCTTGGCCATGAGCTCGGTGACCCGCCCGCCACCGTCCGCCACGGATTGGCTCGAATCCGTATAAGGCCGGCGGTAAGCCGCCTTCGTGAACTGAACCTCGGGCACCGTCAGCAGCGGGCCCAGGGTGCCGTAAACGAATTGCTCGCGGAAGTTGCTGGTATCCGCGTCCGCGAACATCACGATGTCACCGCGGGCCACGGACAGGCTGCGCCACATGGCGTCGCCCTTGCCCTGGGCCGGACCGTAGTCGGGCAGCAGTTCGTTCTCCGAGAACACGTCGGCGCCCCAGGCCCGGGCGATGTCCGCGGTCCCGTCGGCCGAATCCGCGTCGACGACCATGACCTGGTCGATCAGCCCGGTCCGGTCGTTGAGCCTGGCCACCTCGGCGAGGATCGGGCCGATCGTCCCGGCGCAGTTGCGGGACGGGAAGATGAGGGTGGTGCTGACCTCGCGGGGCGCCTGGTCCGACGTGCCCAGGGTGGCGAAGTCCGCGTGGCTGAATGATCGCTGCCCGAACCATTCCCGGACGTTCATGGTCATGTATCGTGCCCTTTCGCTCAGGTCGCCGCTACATCAGCCCAGGGCGCGGTGGTGGCTTTACTGACCGGGTGCATGCCCCGAGCTCCGGTCGCCGCAAGCGGAGAGAAAATGCTAGCCGCGGCATGTTGATTCTAGGTAAAGGCCGCATTGCGCGCGGGTAACGCGACTGGTCCGGAGAGACCGGTAACGCAGCGTGATCGGCCGCGAGGGCTGTCCAGCCGGCGTCGGGTCTCAGTCGGGGCGGGCGGCACTGCCGGTGCCCGGCACCGGGGCCGGGGTATCCGGGGCGAGACGAGGCGCGGGAGCAGTTCCGTTAGTGCCGTTGATGGTGGTGGTGACCGTCGGGGGAGCGGCGGAGGAGGTGGCGCGGCGGGTCCGGGGCAGCCCGCCGTCCGCCGACGAGTCGTCGTAGATGAACTGGCGGCCGCGCAGCAGCGAGACCATGGCCCCGATGAAGGACATGAGCGCGGCCGCGGTGAACACGATGACCAGGCCGTGGTGGAACGGGCCGGCGATCAGCGTAGGGAAGAAGTGCCGCCCGGTCAGCACCGACACGTTGTGGGCCGGCAGCCGGCTGAGCACCCCCGACGACTTGAGCAGGTGCTGCACCGGGTTGAAGCCGAGCAGCGCGGCGAACACGGTGCTCACCGGGGGCAGGTGGCTGACCTGGGACGCGACGGACAGCGGCACGCCCTGGGCGGTCAGCCCGCGGATCAGCGAGGGCGGCAGCGTGCTGGCCAGCCCGGCGATCATGAGCGAGAAGAAGATGCCGATGGACAGGGACATCCCAGCGTTCTGGAACGTGGACCGCATGCCGGAGGCGCTGCCCCGCTGCTGCGCGGGCACGCTGCTCATGATCGCGGAGGTATTGGGCGAGGCGAACAGGCCGGAGCCGACCCCGTTGAAGAAGATGATCAGCGCGAACAGCCAGTACGGGAAGTCCAGCGGCAGCGCGATCAGGCCGATGAACGCGCCGGTGGCCACCAGCAGGCCGGCCGTGGCGAACGGGCGCGGGCCGTACTTATCCGACAGGGCCCCGGAGATCGGCCCGGCTATTAGGAACCCGGCGGTCAGCGGCAGCATGTAGATGCCCGCCCACAGCGGCGTCTCGACGAAGTTGTAGCCGTGCAGCGGCAGCCAGATCCCGGCCAGCCAGAGCACCAGCATGAACTGCAGCCCGCCGCGGGCGATCGAGCCGAGCAGGCTGGCCAGGTTCCCGGCCGCGAAGGCCCGGATCCTGAACAGGCCAAGCTGGAACATGGGCTCGGCGATGTGCGTCTCGATCAGGCAGAACACGACCAGCAGCGCCGCGCCGCCGAACAGCCCGGTGAGCACCCACGGGCTGGTCCAGCCGGTGGGGTGCCCGCCGTAGGGCTGGATCCCGTAGGTGATCGCGACCAGCAGCGCGGTGGCGCCCAGGCCGAACGTGACGTTGCCCCACCAGTCGATCCTGGCCCGCCGGGTGGTGGCGATCTCACGCAGGCTCCGGTAGGACCAGATGGTCCCGGCGATCCCGATCGGGACGTTCACCCAGAACACCAGCCGCCAGTCCACCGCGGCCAGCAGCCCGCCCAGCAGCAGCCCGACGAACTGCCCGGAGATGCCGGCGATCTGGTTGACGCCCAGCGCCATGCCGCGCTTGCCGGCCGGGAACGCGTCGGTCAGGATCGCGGCCGAGTTGGCCATCAGCATGGCCCCGCCCAGGGCCTGGACCAGCCGCCAGCAGATCAGCCACAGCGCGCCGCCGCTGCCGGTCAGCGGGTCCAGCGACAGCGCGATGGAGGCCAGCGTGAAGACCACGAAGCCCAGGTTGTAGATGCGGACCCGGCCGTACATGTCGCCGAGACGGCCCAGGGTGACCACGGCCACCGCGGTGACCAGCAGGTAGCCGATGATCATCCACAGCAGGTAGCTGACGTTGCCGGGGGCGAGCGGGTCGAGCTTGATGCCGCGGAAGATGGCGGGCATCGCGATGATCACGATCGAGGCGTCGATCGTGGCCATCGTCATGCTGAGCGTGGTGTTCGAGAGCGCGATCCACTTGTAGCGGCCGTCGGTGCCGTCGCTCCCCGAGCCGTTCGCTGCCGGGGTGCTGCCGTGGCCGTTCAGTTCGGGCTGGGCGCCTGCGGCGCCGCTGCGATCAGCGTTTCTCGACACGTTGATCCATGCTACCCCGCATCAGTTGCTTGATCGCAACTACTTATCCTGACGAATTCTGCCTGACGGCGGCCGGGCGGTGGCGCCGCCCGCGGGGCCAGCCCGTCGCGTCAGGCGGCGCCGCGGGCCAGCGCGATGAGCCGGTCGAGCACCGCGCCGTTGCTGACCCGCAGCCCGTCGTGCTGGTACTCGTTCGTCACCCAGGGCCGCAGGCCGCGGATGGCGCCGGCGGTGGGCAGCGAGAGCTGCCGCGGCACGTACATGTCGTCGAAGTAGACCGCCGCGGCGGCCGGCGCGTCGCTGGCCGCGAGCCGCGCCGGGTCGTAGAGCCGCGGCCAGGATTCCCGCGCGGCGAGTTCCTCCGCCGCGTCCCGCAGCGGGCGCAGCACCGGGTCGGTCTCGAACATCCAGGGGTAGATCATCTCGCCGGTGAACAGCAGCGTGATGTCGCCGTCCACGGCCGCGGCCGGGTCGAACTCCGGGAACTCGGCCATGATCCGGTCCGCGGCCCAGCGGGTCGCGGCCCCCTGCGCGTAACACGCCTCGTGCACCAGCCCGTACAGCGGCGCCTCGGCGAACGACAGCTCGGCGGCCGCGCGGGCCAGGAACGCATCGGAGAGCGCGGCCCCGGCGAACGCGTCCTCCAGCAGGTAGTGCAGGGTGTCGCTGCCGCTGGAGGCGCCGAGCATCCGGCCCAGGCTCTGGAAGGCCGGCACGGTGAGCCGCGCGCCGCCCGGCAGGATCACCTCGTGGCTGACCAGGTGGCGGGCCACGGCCCGGGCCCGGTCCGCGTCCATCGGGAACCGTTCGTAGTGCCGCCGGTTGCGCTCCGCCACGATCGGATACGTGACCCGGTACACGTCGTCGGCCGTGGCGTCGAGGCCGGGCAGGCCGCCGGTGATCAGCGCCTCCCGGATCCCCTCCGGCGCGATGGACAGGTAGGTGGTCGCGCAGAAACCGCCGAAGCTCTGGCCCAGCACGGTCCACGGCTCGTCCCCGATCAGCCGCCGCCGGATCAGCTCCGCGTCCCGGACGATCGAGTCGGCCCGGAAGCAGCTCAGGTAGCCGGCCTGCGCCCGGGGGCTGCCCAGCCGGCCCAGCGTGTGCCGGGAGGCCGGGGTCGACCGGCCGGTGCCGCGCTGGTCGAGGAGCAGCACCCGGTAGTCGTCCAGCGCCCGGTTCAGCCAGGACTCCCGGCCGAACGGGCGCGGGCTGCCGAACCCGGGGCCGCCCTGGAGGAAGACCAGCCACGGCAGGGCAGGATCGCCGTCGCGCCGGCCCGCGGGCGCGACCTCGCGGGCGAACACCTCGATCTGCCCGTCACCGGGCCGGTGGTGGTCGAGCGGCACGGTGAACGTGTGGTCGGTGAGCACCGTGCCTGGCTGGCGGAACACCGGGCCGGTCCGTGCATCTGCCGTCATGGCTCGCTAACGTACGCGACTGTGCCGCGGGGGCCCTGATGCGCC